>JBILIE010000033.1:0-10349 GCA_044350115.1 Rickettsiales bacterium | reverse complement strand
TTGCAAGCGGCGTTCTGGTGGTACAGCCTTGACCACAAACCCAGAATGGAAATTGTGCCGAATGTGCCAAGCGCGACGGCAGTGAAGGCGATTTCGTTTGGCGATAGCCAGTTTTTCTTTCGTGTACTGGGTCTGATGCTGCAAAATTTTGGCGATAGCTGGGGGCGATATACACCACTCAATGATTATGACTACCCTAAGCTGGGGCGCTGGTTTGCCTTGCTGGATACACTCGACAATCAATCGAATTACATTCCCACGATGGCGGGTGCCTATTATAGCCAATCGCAAAACCCTGAAGATACGATTTATGTGATTCGCTATTTGCAGCACCACGCCAAAGGCCGCATCAATGAAAAATGGTGGTGGCAGGCACAGGCCGTGTATATTGCGAACCATAAATTGAAAGATAAAAAGCTGGCGCTGGAGCTTGCATTGCCGCTGGTGAATGCAAAGAATGTACCGCTTTGGGTGAATCAATTGGCAGCGTTTTTATACGAGCAGCAGGGCGAATTTGATAGCGCCGCGCAGATTATTGATCAGATTAAAAATCATGTGCAGAATATTCCCCCTGCAGAATTACGCTTTATGGAATATTTTGTGAAAGAGCGCTTAGCCGCCTTTAAGCAAATAGAAAAACAATCTTCAACGGGAGCAACACGATGATGAACCAAGCTTGGATTACAGGGATACAAGCGTTGCAACTATTTGGCATTGGCCCGTGTCTGTTGCTTTTCTCTGTCTTACTTCTGGCGCTGGAGAAGCCGATGAAGGCCATTGCTCCGTTGCTGTTTCTCTTGTCGCTGAGTGCTGGGTTTTTTACCGTGCTTTCGCCGTTACTCGATTGGCAATATGAAGGCTGGCAACATAACGCCATGATTTTAATAATGGAGGCCTTCCCGGCCTGCGCGTTTTTGTTGCTGATCCAGTTTTTATATAATCGCGTTCCATCGCCCATTCATTGGCTCATTCTGTTGATGCCGCTGATGGGCAGTGGCGCGCTGATTTATCTGGCACAGATTGCAGGGGGTGAAATTTGCCTTACCAATGCCCAAGGTAATATCAGCTGCCTGAGCAATCAGGAGATTCATGCGCTGTATATGGTGATTACGGGGGGGATCAGCATGTTGCTGATGATGACTGAAATCAATAAATCGCGCACACAGCTTTTGCCACTGACATTGGTAGGCAGGCAGCGCGATCAGTATTGGCTTATTATTTCGCTGGTGGTGCTGACGGTATTGTTGCTGGTGATTGCGCTGCTGCAGTTGATGGGTAATGTGCAGTGGATAGAAGCCGTTTGGGCAAGCACGATGACACGCCTTGCCTTTGTGTTTTTGATGTTTGCTTCGTTTTTCCGTATTTTTGGCAAACAATTTGTCATCGACGTAGAAAAGGTGCCCACGGCGCAAAGATTGTTGAGCGATAAAGATAATGGCATCGCCAGAAAGATTGAAGCGCTATTGGCAGAGGATAAGCTCTACCGCGAAATGGGGCTTACTCGCACACAATTGGCGGAGAAGCTGGGGATTTCTGAGTCACGCTTATCGAATATTATCAATCGCTATTTTGGCTGCAATTTTAATATTCTGGTGAATCAGCGCCGCGTGACAGAAGCGCAAAGGCGTTTGACTGAGGAGCCTAAAACGCAAATCACCGTGATTGCGTTTGATGTGGGGTTTAACTCGATTGCGACCTTTAACCGTGTGTTTAAAGAGGTTGCCGGAAAATCGCCCAGCGAATGGCGCGGTGCCATAGTCTAGGCACTCTGCCAGAGCGCGTAATCGGGCTGATGGGCATTGGCGATTTTGCTGTAATAAGCAGTATAATCCCGTGGCTGATCGGCGGTGGCAATTTGTTCTGGCGTATTGCCCGTGGCTGCTGCCGCAACGGAGCCGAGCATGCCTTTTCCCGTCGCTTCCTCAAACGCCATATTCAGGCCTGCCACGACCACGCCTATCGGCCCGCCGAAAAGCGCACCGCCAATCAAACCAGCCATTGCAGGTGTTTTTTGCCCTGTGGCTTGAGCTTTGAGCGCAGACACGCCCGGAATCATGTTGAGTGGATTAAACATGCTTAAAAAATCGCTAAAGCTGGCATCGTCGTAACGCACCGTTTCCACTTGCGTGGATTTGAAGCCGAGATCCTTTTTTTCTGAGGGGGCTATGGCGCCCCCTGCGACCCCCACGCTACGCGCGTCGCCTTGCTCTGTTAGCTTTTTATTTGAATGGGGATACTCCCCAAACCCCACGCTACGCGCGTCGCCTTGCTCCGTTAAATGGCGGCGTGGGGCGGCAGAATTTGCCGCGAGCGAGGAGCGTGTGAGCATTTCAGGAGCCATCATAAAGTGCGTATTGCAAAAACCGCGCCAAACTCTTTTTCTGGGGGAGTATCCCCCTAATATAAATGCTTCACTAGCGGAATAAGTTTGGATTCGGCTTCGCCCTTGGCGATGGGGCCTTGGTGGACGTAAGAGACCTGACCGAGGCTATCGAGCACAAGCGTGGTGGGTAGCGCATAGACCTCTAAATGCTGCGCCATTGCGCCGCCGTCGATTCCCACCGCAGTAAAGGGGTTGCCTGTTTTTTCGAACATTTTCGTCAGTTGATCGGGGCTGTCTTGCATGGCGATGCCGTAAACAGGGATTTCTTTGTTGAGCAGCGCGAGTTCGGGCATTTCTTCGCGGCAAGGGCTACACCAGCTGGCAAAGAAATTAAGCACAATGGGCTTGCCCGTTTGCCAATCTGCCGTGGTGATATTCTCGCCGCCCAAAGTCCTGAGCGCGAAAGCGGGCAGTGGCTTTTCGCGGTAAAGCTCCAATGGTGTTTTCGCTAGCCAGACCAGTGCGATACATGCACCGAAGATGACAACAGCAAGGAGGGTTTTAAGGTGTTTTTTGATCATAATCATTTCGTGAGGTTAATGATGAGCGTATCATGCGCTCATGCGTAGAAAATGTAAAATAAATGTGTTGAGTGTTATCACACTTCTGTCTTTTGCACTCTCAACCGAGCAAGGCGAGGCAGCGCAAGCCGTGGGGAAGGGTGCCGCTCGGAGAAGTATGCCCCCTCAAAAGGAATATCATCTTGAGATTGCACGCAAAGAGGTGACGATTAGCGGTGAACATTCCACGGCGATTGCGATTAATGGCGAAATTCCTGGCCCAGTGCTGCAGTTTACCGAGGGCGATGAGGCGGTGATTGCGGTGACGAATCATCTGGATGAGGATACCTCGGTGCATTGGCATGGGCTGCTCGTTTCTGGCGATATGGACGGCGCGCCGGGGTTCAATGGCTTTGATGGCATCCAGCCGCAGGAAACCTTTACCTATCGCTTTCCCGTTCGCCAGAGCGGTACCTATTGGTATCACGCCCATTCGGGCGGGCAGGAGCAAGAGGGGCTGTATGGTGCGATCGTGATTTCGCCAAAAACGGCAAGCACTCCTGTCATCACGGATAAGGTGGTGCTTTTATCCGACTTTACCCCTGAAAAGCCGATGACGATTATGAACCATCTGAAGGCCGATTCGGGGTGGTATAACCATGCCCAGCGCACCGTCGGCGATTTTATGGACGATGTGAAAGCCAGGGGTTTTGATGCTGCATGGGTCAATGCGCGGGATTGGGGGCATATGCGGATGTCGCAGACGGATTTGGCGGATGTGACGGGATATACCTTTCTCACCAATGGTAAAAAATTATGGGAAACGCGGTTTAAAAAAGGCGAGAAAGTGAAATTACGCTTCATCAATGCTTCGGCGATGACGATGTTTGATGTGCGGATTCCCGACCTGAAAATGACGGTGGTGGAAGCAGACGGCCAGCCCGTGGAGCCAGTGGTGGTGGATGAATTTCGCTTTGCACCCGCCGAAACTTACGATGTGATCGTGCAGCCGACGGAGGATAAAGCCTATCCGATTGTCTCCGAATCAATGGATCGCACCGGCTTTGCGATGGGGGTGCTGGCACCGCGTGCAGGGATGGCGTTTGAACCGCCCATACACCGTAAGCGCGCCCTGCTGACCATGGCGGATATGGATATGGCGAACATGATGGAAGATAACCCCGATATGGATATGTCGGGCGAGGGGGTGGATTATAGTGGTTGGGCAGAAACGGGGACTCCTGAAGGCCAAAAAGCACTGAGTTATGAGGATTTAAAAAGCCTGAAGCCACACCCTAAAATCACTCCTACGCGGGAGATTGATATTGAGCTGGGCGGGAATATGGAGCGCTATATTTGGACGCTTAATGGCAAGAAAATGATGGATGCGCCGCCGATTGAGATTGGCTACGGCGAGCAGGTGCGGATTAACCTGAATAATGTGTCGATGATGGCGCATCCGTTCCATCTCCACGGCATGTTTGTGCAGCTTGAAAACGGGCAGGACGCGGATCGGTTGCCGAGCAAACATACCGTGATTGTGCCGCCCGCGCAGAGTGTTTCGCTGTTGCTCAGTGCCAATGAAGCAGGGGAATGGCCAGCGCATTGCCATTTATTGTATCATATGTTGTCGGGGATGATGACGAAGGTGGTGGTGAAATGAGCTTTTTAATTGCACTTCGTGCGTTGGGGACAAGCCCCCTCTTCTTGCCAAAAATGGCCTCCTGCTTCGCGCCTCGCCTTGCTCGGTTGGAGTTTTTATCGTGGGTTTGTGCTATTGTTCTCGCCAGCCCCGCTTATGCCGAACACGACCATGCAACTATGGGCACGAGCATCCCAGCTTGTTCCATGCTTTTACGTTGGAAACTGATGCGGGGAGGAGCAATCAGGGTGGTGTGGCGGCATGGGATTTGGATGGCTGGATCGGTAGCGACGAAAACAAGCTCTGGCTGAAAAGCGAGGGTGAACGCGTGAGTGGAGTGCTGGAATCGGCAGAAGTGCAAGCCCTTTATGGCCGTAACATCAGCGCTTTCTGGGATGCTCAGATTGGGTTGCGGCAAGATTTTTATCGGCAGTCGCTCGGATGGGAGAACACTTCATATATTGTGGCGGGCGTGAATGGCCTTGCGCCGTATTATTTTGAAACCGACGCGCATTTATTTGTAAGCGATCAGGGCGATGTCAGCGCCCGTTTGCGGCAGGAAAACGATGTGCGTTTATTGCAGGAACTCATTTTGCAACCTTATGCCGAAGCGAATCTCTACGCGCAGGATGTGCCCGAGCAAGCCGTGGGCGCAGGGCTGGCCACGCTGCAAGGCGGCCTACAATTGCGCTATGAAATCACCCGCCAATTCGCGCCGTATGTGGATGTAAACTACACCCGAAAATTCGGCGAAACCGCCTCCCTCGCGCATCAGGCAGGGGAAAGTCGCGGTGAGGCCGTGGCAATGCTGGGCTTGCGGTTGCGGTTTTAGAGAAAACGCCTATAATACGGCTCTCATTAAAAAACACAGGATACTCACATGCAACCCTTTACTACTCTTACCGCGATTGCTGCGCCGTTGCCGCTGCCGAATATTGATACGGATATGATCATCCCCAAACAGTTTCTCAAGACCATCAAGCGCACGGGTTTGGGGGCGAATCTGTTTGACGAAATGCGCTTTACGCCTGAGGGCAAAGTGATCCCCGAATTTGTGTTGAATCGTGCGCCTTATGATAAGGCAGGGATTCTGATTGCTGGCGATAATTTCGGTTGCGGATCGAGCCGTGAACATGCGCCTTGGGCGATTTTGGATTTTGGGATTCGCTGTGTGATTGCGCCAAGCTTTGCCGATATTTTTTATAATAATTGTTTCAAAAACGGCATCCTCCCGCTGGCACTGCCCAAAGCGCAGATCGAGGAATTGTTGGAGCTGGCGAAGACGAATCCTGAAAACCCGATCAGCGTGGACTTGGAAAAACAGGAAGTGCGTGCATGGAACAAAACCTATCGTTTCGAAGTGGACGCCTTTCGCAAGAAATGCCTGCTTGGCGGGTTGGATGATATTGCGTTGACGCTGGAGAAAAGCACAGCGATTGATGCGTATGAGCAAAAACAGCAGCCTTGGCTCGCCCAAAAAACTGCATAAAACTAGCCACTAATCACTAACCACTAGGCACTAAATTATGAAAAACATCCTCTTCCTCCCTGGCGATGGTATTGGCCCTGAAGTCGTTGACGAAACCATTAAATTGATGCGCTGGTTTGACCAGCACCGTGGCCTGAAATTGACCTATGAAATGGGGATGATCGGCGGCGCGGCTTATGATGATAGCGGCACGCCTTTGCCGGAAGCAACGATTGAAGCCGCACGCGAGGCGGATGCGGTGTTGCTCGGTGCGGTGGGTGGCCCTGCTTATGATGTGCTGCCGTTTGATAAGCGCCCTGAGCGAGGATTGCTGGGAATTCGTAAAGAACTGGGGTTGTTTGCCAATCTGCGGCCTGCCATTTGTTTTGACGCGCTGGCGGATGCTTCGACGTTGAAACACGAGGTGATTGCGGGGCTGGATATTCTGATTCTGCGCGAACTGACAGGCGGGCTTTATTTCGGCGAGCCGCGCGGAATTCAGGAGATGAACGATGGCCAACGTCGCGGGTTTAATACGCTGACTTACACCACCAACGAGATTATCCGCATTGGTAAAGTGGCGTTTGAACTGGCGCGCAAACGCGGCGGAAAAGTGTGTTCGGTGGACAAAGCCAATGTGCTGGAATGCACCGTATTATGGCGCGAAGAAATGCAGAAACTGCGCGACGAGCATTATCCTGACATCGAACTTTCGCATATGTATGTGGATAATGCGGCGATGCAATTGGTGCGCAACCCGCGTCAATTTGATGTGATGGTGACGGAAAATATGTTCGGCGATATTTTGAGCGATTGTGCAGCGATGCTGACAGGATCGCTCGGCATGTTGCCTTCCGCCTCGCTCGGCTCGCCCGATGTAAACGGCAAAGTACCGAGCTTGTATGAGCCTGTGCATGGCTCTGCGCCCGATATTGCGGGTAAAGGTATCGCCAATCCGCTGGCGACGATTTTGAGCTTTGCGATGATGCTGCGCTATAGTTTGGATTGTGGCGCCGAGGCCGATATGCTGGAGCAAGCCGTTTCAGATGTGCTCGCGGCGGGGTATCGCACAGGGGATATTATGCAGGCAGGTAAGAAGCAAGTGGGCACGAGCGAAATGGGCGATGCGGTGGTGAACGCGCTGGATAAGCTGGCGAAAAAGAAGGCAGCGTAAGATGAAACTTTCTCTCCTTACTCTTTTAACGTTTTTTATTATTGGGGGTTACGCTATGGCAGCAGAGAAAGAAACAAAATCGGTGGTGCTGGCGGGGGGCTGTTTTTGGTGCTTGGAGCCACCTTATGATAATGCCGAGGGTGTAAAAAAAACCACTGTGGGGTATATTGGCGGGAAAAAAGAAACGGCGAATTATGAGGCGGTGAGCGAAGGCAATACTGGCCACCGCGAGGCGATTAAGGTGGAATATGACCCGAAAGTGATTGCTTACGAAGCATTGCTGGAAATTTTCTGGAAGAATATCGACCCTGCGGATGCGAAAGGGCAATATGCGGATCGCGGATTCCAATACACCACCGCGATTTATGCGGCGGATGAAACTGAGCGCAAACTCGCCGAATCAAGCAAAGCCGGATGGGAGCGCAAAAGCGAAAAACCCGTCGCCACCGTGATTGAAGATGCCAAAGAGTTTTACCCCGCTGAGGATTATCATCAGGAATATTATAAGAAAAACGAAGTGCGGTATAATGTGTACAAGCATTCTTCGGGGCGGAAATAATCTCCAAACAAAATAGCCCGCCCCTATGGTATAGGGACGGGCTGATTTGTCTTTTGCCGGGTAGGCGGATTAGTTCTGGTGATCCAGTTGCCACTTGGCAAGGCTGGAAAGTTGGGCGTTTGCCCCGAGGTTGGGCATGGCTAAAAGCGACCATCCCGTTTCCAAGCCGTCCGGCTTCAGGAGCATTCCCTCTGGCACGATTACCTGGCCTTGCGGACTGTAGTCGGCCACGGTCAGCGGACGTACCACGCGAATGATGCCCCAGTCTCCGTTGTTGAGTGACAGATATTTGCCCGCTACACTTTCGTGCGGACAAAACACTGGAAAAAAGCCCTCTGGCACCGATGACGGTATGCCATCTGTCCAGACGCTCTCTTGTAAGAGCGCCATATTTTCAATGGCTCCCACTGGGTAGCGTAGTAAATTATTCCACGCGGCTGGTTGTGGTTTGTGATTGCGTGGAGACCCAGTGGTCTTTACGGCAATGTGGGACTGCTTGTTGGACATCGCACCGGCGGTGGGCTGGTAACCGTCGGCTGGTGCCTTGGGTTTTTCCAATGCCGGCAATGCCTGTTGCCGGATGTCGGCGATCCCAAGCAGTTGAAACTCCGCTCGGAATTTATTTATGTACATGCCGGCGGGTGCTTGAAGTTTGCCACCGACATAGTCAGAAAGGGTGGCTGGGCGAAAAACCCGATAAACACCCTTCAAGTTTTTTCCGTCTGCCGTGATTAATACCCCCTGCTTTTTGTTCAGGCTATCGCCCGGGCAAAAGCTAAGGAAGAATCCCGCAGGAATAGATGAAACGGGTGTCAAGCTGGCGCTTTCTTGAATAATTTGTCCAACGCCCACCTCACGCAGAGGATAGCGAAGTAAATTATTCAAACTAATTTGCTGCTGCCGATATTGCATCGGCACTGCGTCGGGCTTAACGAAGCCCACTTGTGCAGCCTGATTGCCCGAGATGGCAAGCTGACCGATTCCGAGGGGTGTTTTATCCGTCTGCGTATTATAGGTAACAGCCGATGGGGCGGCGGCTACCTCCAAAATGATTACCTTGCCGGCGTTTGCTGCCGACCGGGTTTGTTGGGGAGTAGTGATCAGCTTATATTGCTGCTGCTGTCCCCAAGAAGCTGGTGGAGTCACACCTAGTGTGATCACCAGCAAAGTCATGAATTTTTTCATGCGTTTAAAGTTTAATTTAGAATTAAAAAATGATAATTATAGCCCCCTCAATGCTCAAACTTGCGTTCGAGTTTTAAGAGAGGGAGGCAAAAGACACAATGATAGTCTCATGAATAGGACGAGTTTACAAATGACAGTTTTGTGACAGTATCCTGTGGATGGGGGTTTAGCCATAATTGCTTCACTCTTTGAGTGCCAGCTTTGCTGGCATGACGGCTTAACTTGGAAGGCATGAACCCATGAAACAAACCTATGCTATCGGCCATCTCGCCGAACTTCTTTGTATTTTGCGGTTGTGGCTGACGGGGTGGCGGGTGTTGGCGCGGCGGTATAAGCAGCCGGTGGGCGAGGTGGATTTAATTGCCATGCGCGGCAAAACGCTGGCGTTTGTGGAGGTAAAGGCGCGAAGCAGCAGCCGTGCGGCCATTGAATCCATCCATCCTGCGCAACAGGCACGGATTATGCGTGCGGCCTCGGTGTGGATGGCGAAGTATCCGCAATTTTCTGGCCATGAAATGCGGTTTGATGTAATGGTGGTAACGCATTGGCCGTGGCCAATGCGGCTGGTGGATGCGTTTAGACAATAAAAATTCCGTCATTCCCTGAATTTTTGGAAACGTTGTTTGCAAAAATTCTAAGGGAATCCATGCGGTGAGGCTGTATGGATTGCCCTAGAATCGGTTCCCGATTCGGGCAACGACGCCAAAATAAAATTAAGGGATAAAAAATGCGAGAATACGCGAAAATAGTCACTTTATTAGCCATACTGGCCACGCTCACCCAATGCGTACCCGCCGCCATTGTAAGCGCGGGGGGGGCGGGTGCCGAGCTGGGAATGCAGGATCGTACCGTGGGTCGTTCCTTCGATGATTTGGCCTTGAAAGCTTCGGTCAGCAAAAAGTTCTTCGATAAAGACATCAACGATCTGTTCAAGAATGTGGAAGTGGATGTGATTGAAGCGCGGGTGTTCCTCACCGGCAGCGTGAAAAGCACCGAAACCGAAATTAATGCGGTGAAGCTGGCATGGCAGGTTCCGCGCGTGAAAGAAGTGATCAACGAGATTCAGGTGGATGATCAATCGGGCTTGCTCGATTATGCGCGGGATGCGTGGATTCAGCGTCAGATTGGCACGCAGATGCTATTCACTAAAGGGATTCGCTCCACGAATTATACCGTCGAATGCGTGAATGGCGTGGTGTATTTGATGGGGCTGGCTTACGACGAAAACGAGCTGCGTAAGGTCAACGACATTGCCAGCCGTACCAAATATGTGAAAGAGGTGATTAATCACGCAGTGCTTAAAAACGACCCACGGCGTGGCTGATGAAAGTATTTATCCAGATGGATCCGCCAGCGACGTTTAATCCGCGTACGGATTCGACGATGGTGCTGGCGCTCGAAGCGCAAAAGCGCGGGCATGAGATTTTTTATTTTACCC
>JBILIE010000206.1:0-3427 GCA_044350115.1 Rickettsiales bacterium | reverse complement strand
CCGCTTTCACGCGAACGCTCCCCCACGATCACGCAACCGTTAACACCATCCCATCATAGCCCGCTCCCACGCCTGCGGGGAGGCTTGCTTGCAAATGCTCATAATCAAATTCATGGGCGAGATGTGTTAGCACGGCTCGCTCTGGTTTAAATTGTGCAATCCACTCCAGCGATAATGCCAGATGCGCGTGGGTCGGCGCGGGTTCGGGCTTCAGGCAATCTACTACCCATAATTTCAGCCCCTGCAAAAATGGTTCTGATTCTGCAGGAAACGACTTCACATCCGTCGAATAGGCGACATCGCCAATGCGATACCCCATCGAATCCACTCGTCCATGATTCTGGCGGAAGGGAATCACCTTGATTCCCTCAATCTCAAATGGCACACCCGCCGTGATTTCATGCGGAATCAAACAGGGGCGAAACCAGCCATATTCGGGGATAGGTGGCTTAAACACATAACCAAAACGCTCGTGTAATTCTGCCATCGTCGGCGCATCAGCATAGCAAGGGATAGCGCTGCCACGATGAAAATTTAGTGAACGAATATCGTCAATCCCGTGGATATGATCCGCATGGGCATGGGTATATAAAATCGCATCCACCGTTTTGATACCTTCGCGCAAACATTGGGTACGCAGATCCGGCGAGGTATCAATGAGGATTTTCTTGCCCTGCGTTTCAATCAGCAGCGACACTCGGCTACGTTTATTTTTAGGGTTAGGCGACTGACACACCACGCAATCACAGCCAATAATCGGCACGCCAGAAGAAGCACCAGAGCCAAGCAATGTGATTTTCATATCCGCACCGCTTTACTAAAGAGTGCAAAAAAATTCTCGGTTGTTTGCGCTGCAGATTCTTCTGCACTTACGCCTTTAAGCTGCGCTAAATAATCACAGACATGCTTCGTAAATGCAGGCTCGTTACGCTTGCCACGCTGCGGCGCAGGCGACAAATAAGGTGCATCTGTTTCCACCAATAAACGCTCCAATGGCAACTCTCGAGCTGTCGCCTGAATCTCTTTTGCGTTCTTAAATGTGAGGATACCCGAGAGCGAAATATAGCCGCCGATTTTGATGCTTTCTTCCGCTAACCACTGCGTAGAAGTAAAACAATGAATCAGAAATTTAAATGCACCTTTGGCGTATTCTTCTTGCAGCATTTTCACCGTATCTTCATCCGCATCCCGCGTATGAATAATCAGCGGCAAGCCAGTCTGGCGACCCGCTTCGATATGCCTGCGGAAGCTCTCTTTTTGCGCCTCCACATGGGTGAGATCGTGATAATAATCCAACCCCGTTTCGCCAAGGCCTATCACTTTGGGATGCTGCGCGGCGGCAACAAGTTCTTCCACCGGCACCAATTCTGCCTCCCCCACATTGCAGGGATGCACCCCCACAGAGCAATAAATTTGCGCGTGTTTTTCGGCCAATGCACGCACGGTAGGGAAGTCGCTCATACGTGTGCAAATCGTCTGCATCAGCCGCACATCATTGGCCTCCGCCCGCGCCAACACCGCGTCGAAATCCTCCGTAAAATCAGAAAAATCTAAATGGCAGTGAGAATCGACGATCACTTTTTCATCTCCAACACATTCAGGCCGATGCAACCACTCAGAATCAGCAGCATACATAAAATTTTGCCGAGGCTGAAGGATTCATGAAACATAAAATAACTCACGCCCAGCATAATCACCGCATCCATCCCCAGCCAGATTAGCCATGCGGTGGAAAGCGGCAATTGCTTCATCGCCATCAACCAGCAGACAGTAGCGACGATATATAGAAAAATCGCAGGAATACTGTATTGCAGATTCTCAAACCCATTGGCAAGCTTGGCCAGCGGCATCGAAATCCCCGCTGCCACCACACCCCCATAAAGATACATCCAGCCCTGATTCATGCTTTGGTCACCACCACTAATGCCGCCGAACAGGCGACGATAATTAACATCAACGCGCCCACCAGCGGCGTGATATGCTCGTGAAACAGAATGGCACTCGCCAGCACCACCAGCAGCCCCACAATCCCCATCCATACCACCGTGGCAATCCCAAGTGGCAGCGTTTTCACTGCAATGCCAAAGAAGATATTGGCAGCAAAAAAACATACCAGCGCCACCGCGCCAAATTTCATATTCGCATAACCATGCGACTGCTTCACGGTGATATTCCCCACCACCGCCAGCACCATTCCCGCGAAGAGATACAACCAGCCCATCATCACTTTTCTCCGTCATACCCGCGCAGGCGGGTATCCAGCGAAACAAAAGATGGATGCCAGCTTTCGCTGGCATGACGGCTGTGAGAGTTACGCCGCACCTTTTTGCTCCGTCGGTTGTAACCGTGGGAAAACGCCTTCAGGAGCAGGCAAAGGTGTGCCGGGTTTGAGAGAAAATTCCATCGTTAAATGTGCTAGAGTCCTTTCATTCGCAGGAACAACAAGTTGGTCGAGCAATTTAGACGCTGCATTAGGACAGAAAGGCTGAAGGGCAATAGCAATTCCTCGGACACTCTCCGCAAGAAAATATAGGACATTCTGCATCATGCGTTCATCGGATTTTTTCAGTTGCCAAGGCGCTTTCTTATCAATGTATAGATTAGATGCTCCTGCCGCACGAATTATCGCATTGAGTGCTTCTAGATAATCAAAGTCTTCCATAAACACTGGCATCAGCGATTTTAATCTGGAACGCGACAAATCAATAATCTGCATCTCATCATCTTGCACATTAAAAAACTCCGGCACCACTCCCCCGCAATTCTTCTGAATCATACTCAGCGTGCGCTGGGCGAGGTTGCCGATGTTGTTGGCTAAATCGGCGTTGATGGTTTCGATCATCCGGTCTTTGCTGAAGTCGCCATCGTTGCCAAATGGCATGGCCTTGAGCATGAAATAACGCAGTTGATCCACCCCGCCCGCAGCCGTAATCATCTCCTGTGGCGACAGCACATTGCCGATGGATTTGCTCATCTTCTCGCCTTCAATCGTCCACCAGCCATGCGCTACAACGCGCTTGGGCAACGGCAAATCTGCCGCCATCAAAAACGCTGGCCAATAAACGGCGTGAAAGCGCACAATATCCTTACCCACCACATGCACCGCCTCTTTCCAATGCGTCGCATATTTCCCGCTTTCGTCCGGCCAGCCAGTCGCGGTGAGGTAGTTGGTAAGCGCGTCAATCCACACATACATAATATGCTTATCGTCGTTTGGCACTTTCACACCCCAATCAAAGGTTGTGCGCGAAATGGACAAATCTTTGAGGCCACCTTTGACAAAGCTACGTACTTCATTCAAACGGCTCGCAGGCAAGACAAAATCCTGCCCGTTATCATACAGCGCGAGCAATTTATCGGCAAAAGCAGAGAGCTTGAAGAAATAGCTTTCTTCCTCCACCCATTCCACTGGTGCGCCAGTAGGGGC
>JBILIE010000205.1:0-3428 GCA_044350115.1 Rickettsiales bacterium | reverse complement strand
CGTGATTAAATTGGGTTTAATCTTTCCTGCAAGCAGCCCCATCACGCTCAATGACACATGCATGGCAGGCACTTTCACCGTCTGCTCGCCATCTATCCCTAACAATTGCACATCTTTGACAATCACATTGAGCGGATGGCTAAAGCTGCCAAGTGCCAATAGTGTTTTATCTACCTTCAGCGTGTACGGATTTTCGGGATGGTTGAGTGCCTGTTCCACCTCTTTTGCCAGAAACGGCACTTCACGCGGCTCCAGCATCAGCCAGCCTGCACCCGCCATCAGGGCGGCCGCAAACACAATAGCAAGGAAGGTACACCCCTCGCTAATGCCATAGAGCCATTTTGCTGTTTTACTGACTTTCATAAATGCTGTTGTGACTTACCGCAGAAGGCTGTTAAAAACGAAGATATGAGTTTACCCCATCTCGGCACAAAAGATAGCACCACCTCACCATTTGCGGCAAGCAGTGGCTTAGAAGCCTCACATAGCTGGCAAAACCTGATGCAGGAATGTCATCATCCCGAAGATAGGGAATTTTTTGCCGCGCTCACAGCCGATGATTCCAAGCGAAAATTAATTAATATTATTTTCGATCATTCTCCCTACCTCACGCGCCTCTGCGCGCAATATCCCAGCTTCCTGCGGCAAGCACTGGAAAATGGATTCTACGAAACAGCCGCACTTTGGCACAAAGAGTTGGGTACTCTCATAAGTACTCTAACCGAGCAAGGCGAGGCGCGAAGCGTAGGGGGTTTGCCCCCAGTCATAGATGAGCAAACGCTCATGGCGGAACTGCGCCGCCATAAATCTCGCGGGGCGTTACTGATTGCTTTGGCGGATATTTCAGGCCAATGGCCATTGGAGCAAGTCACGCATGAGCTTTCGCTGCTCGCTGAACGCACCTTGCAAATCTGCCTGAATTATCTTTGGCGGAAGTTAGAAATAGCAGGGCATATCAAACCAACGACAAAACCTTGCGAAGGCTTGATTGTGCTGGGAATGGGCAAGCTCGGAGGTTATGAGCTCAACTACTCCAGCGATATCGATCTTGTACTGCTCTACGATCACGAGAAGATCGAATATACAGGCCGCCAATCGCTGCAACATTGCCTCAATCGTTTCTCGCAAGATTTGGTGCGATTAATGCAGGAGCGCACCGCGCAGGGCTATGTCTTCCGCATGGATTTGCGCTTGCGACCAGATCCGGGCAGCACGCCGCCCGTGGTGAATTTGCGTGCGGCGATGTTTTACTACGAAACCGTGGGGCAAAACTGGGAGCGTGCTGCATTTATTAAAGCCCGCCCCGTCGGGGGTGATATAGCCGCAGGCGAGGCATTCCTCACCGAACTGCGCCCCTTCCTCTGGCGGCGCAGCCTCGATTTTGCGGCGATTGCCGATATTCAATCTATCAAACGGCAGATGGATAACCGCCAATTTGACGATTTCTCGATGGCAGGGCACAATCTCAAACGCGGCATGGGCGGCATCCGCGAAATCGAATTTATTGCACAGATCTATCAACTGATTTGGGGGGGGCGCATCCCTGCTTTGCGCTCTCGCGGCACCTGCGAAACACTGACCCATCTTGCAGAGCGCAACCTGATTGATCCTGCCGATGTAGAAAAACTCATCACCCATTACCGCACTTTACGCATGATAGAGCATCGTCTGCAAATGATCGAAGATCAACAAACACATTCCCTACCCGAAAATGATGCAGAGAGGGAGAATCTGGCTCGGTTTTGTCATTATAATTTACTCAAAGAATTTGAACTATCGCTCGAACCTATTCTGCATGAAGTGCACGAAATTTATCGTAACTGTTTCAACACCGAACCGCCGCTTTCCGACAATGGAAACCTATCTTTCACTGGGGTAGATCTAGACGAAGACACCCTCGCTACCATCCGCAAATACGGATTTGCGAATGCTGAACACGTTGCGCAAACAATCGCTAACTGGCATCGCGGTAATGTACGCGCTATGCGTACAGCGCGGGCGAGAGAGCTGCTGACAGAGCTAACTCCCGCCCTATTACGCGCACTTAGTAATACAGTTGATCCCGATAGTGCTTTTCAGCATTTCAGCAAATTTCTTGAGCGTTTACCCGCCGCAGTTCAGCTTTTCTCACTCTTTCTTTCCAACCCGCAAGTGCTGGCAGAAGTCGCGGTGATTATGGGTAATGCTCCAGGGCTTGCGAATCATCTCAGCCGTCATCCTGGCTTGCTCGATATTCTACTCACTGCGCAGTATCACGATATTTTAGGCAAGCCACCGCAGCCAAGCGAATATTTACAAAATAGCGATAATGAAGAAGAATGGATCGAGTGGCTCTGCCGTTTCCGCAACGAACGCGAATTTTTTATCGGCACCGAAATTTTAATGGGCAAACTTGACCCGCTCGAAGGCAACCGCCTGCTTAGCGCCACTGCCGATGCGGTGTTGCACCCTCTCGTCAAATCCATGCGCGAACGATTCGAGAAAAGCTACGGCAAGATTGAAGGCAGTGGTTTGGCTATTTTAGGCCTAGGCCGCCTCGGCTCCAACGAACTTTGTTTTGGGTCGGATCTCGATCTTGTCTTTATTTACGATGTGGCAGATGACCAAACCCTCTCCGATGGTGAAAAACAATTCCCCGCTGTGGTCTATTTCAACCGCCTCTGTCAACGCTTAGTCGGCGGGTTAGAGGCCGCCACCAGCGAAGGCAGGCTCTACGAAGTCGATACTCGCCTGCGCCCCGGTGGCAAAGACGGCCCTATGGCAATCAGTCTCAGTGGTTTTCAAAAATACTTCCACGATTCCGCATGGAATTTCGAGAAAATGGCATTGCTGCGTCACCGCATCATTTATGCTGACCCTGTGATTGCAGAAAAACTGCCCGATATCATCAGCAGCATCTATGCCCAACCGCAAGACCCCGCCCAACTCACGCAAGATGTAGTCGAAATGCGCGAGCGCATCGCTAAAGAATTCACGGCAACTGACCCGTGGAAAGTGAAACATGCACATGGCGGGCTGATCGACATCACTTTCATCGCGCAGTTTCTGGCACTGCGCGATGGGGCTATTTATCCGCAACTGATTGAACCAAATAACGAAGCTATTTTTGCTGCCGCAAAGGAATTATCATTCATCACCGCACAGGATTACGAATTATTATTACAATCATGGCACTTCCAATCCCGCCTTGCCAGCCTGCTGCGCCTTTGTCAGCGTGATTTTAACGAAAAATCTGCGCCCAAGGGCTTGCTCAACCTGCTCGCCACTAGCTTGAATGTTGCAGATGCTAGCGAACTCAAACAAACCCTGCTAGATTATCAAGCCAATGTGCAACACATCTTTCATACCCTAATCAAAGGAAGCCTCTCATGACTAAAACAGCCGCAAAAGAAACTATCCCCACCATGCCAGAAATGGGGGTGACCGCA
>JBILIE010000032.1:0-10427 GCA_044350115.1 Rickettsiales bacterium | reverse complement strand
CACTATTGTTGAATCTGGTGCTGGGTGGCCCGCGTTCGCTCTATACTCCCATTGAATTTTTGCATCCATTGCATCTGCTGGAAAAGCTGGTGATGAAGGCCAGCGAGAAACTGAATCGGTTCCGCCGTAGCGATCAAAGCCGCCGTATGCGTGGATTAATGTTGGTTTTGAGCATTGTTTCCGCCATGTTCTTTTTAGGGGCAATGTTGCAAGATATTTTTCGCATGCCATACGGAGCATGGATGGAGATTGCGTTGCTGGCAGTATTGCTCGGTGCTCGCCAACAGTTGGATGGCAATGTGCAGATAGAAAAACTTATTGCCCATGCGGCAGGGGTTATTCATAGCGAAGTACTGCCTGCAAAACTCGTGCGCCGACAACAAAAAGAATACGATAGTGCGACCGTGATTCGTGGGAGTATTGAAGCGATGATGGTTACGCTAAGCGAATCCGTGATTGCACCGTTATTTTATTATTTGGTGGTGGGATGGTCAGGCGTGTTGATGGTTTCTGCAATCGCGGTGATGGACGGATTGCTAGGGTATCGCAACCCACAATATCGTGATTTTGGTACTGCGGCGGCACAGATGCATACGCTCGTGCAATGGCTCCCCGCTAGAATTACAGGGTTTCTGATTGCGATTGCTTCTTTCTTTTCGCCTGCTTGCAAACCCATCGCCGCTCTGCGGGTTATGTTTGCCCATGCAGGTAGAACCGCTTCTGCTAATGCAGGTTGGCCAATTGCCGCAACGGCGGGAGCATTAAACATTACCCTCGGCGGCCCCCGCGCTATGCTTGGCAGCTACATTGCCGATCAATGGATTGGTGAAGGTAAAGCGCAAGTGACCATTAAAGCGATCAAAGCAGCACGATGGCTGTTTGCGATTGTAGTGTTATTTGTGCAGATGAGTTTGTTGTTAGTCGCAGCGGCCTAGATGGCGCCATCAAGTGATTTTTGTGAGCGAAGGCTATGCCATTTTTCGAGTAAGTAAAAACTAACGCCGATCCAGATAAAGCAGAAGGAAGCTGCGCTGGCGGGGGTGAGTGCTTCGTCAAAAAGGAATAATCCAACTAGAAATTGCAGCGAGGGGGAAATAAATTGTAATATACCCATTAAGCTATAAGGCAGGCTGCGTGCGGCGATAGCGAAGAGGAATAGCGGTAATCCTGTGACGAAGCCACTGCCGATCAGCAATATCCAGTCTGTGTTTTGCAGGATAATTTCGCTCTCGCTACGTAGCCAGTAAGCTGCTGCCAAGGCAGGGATTAAACCTACAACGCCCTCCATCAACGAGAATTGTGTGGGGCGAATGCGGATCATCTTTTTGATGATACCGTAACCGCAAAAAGAGAATGCCAGCACCAGCGCAATCCAAGGTAAGTGATCGCCAAAACCAATCTGGATGAGCACCCCGATCAGCGCCATGCTGAAGGCAAATTTTAACAGCGGCGGGAAGGGTTCTTTAAAAAAGACCACGCCAACCATCATTACTAATAGTGGGTTAATGAAATAAGCGAGGCTGCCTTCCAGCACTTTGCCGATGTTGATGGCATAGATATAAACGCCCCAATTAATGGCGAGCAGAAAAGCAGCGAGTACTGCCATTGCCCAGTCTTTGCGGGTGGTGGCGACCATAAATTTTACCCCGCGTAAATGACGAAAAATCACAATCAGCAGATAAAACACAAATGACCAGATGATACGGTGAGATAGGGTTTCCAGCGCGCTAATATGGTGCAGAAATTTCCAATAGATCGGGAAAAACCCCCAAGCGAAAAAGCAGCCGAGGGCGGTATAGAGCGCGTGTTTTTGTGTGGATTCTTGCATTGCGATTGCGTACCATACCCCCCATGACAAACCAAACGATTTACGAGAACCTCACGCAATTAGGCACAAAAACCGCGCTGCCTGCCAATCCGGCGGAGGCTGTGCTGGAGCGGGTGGATAATCCGCATCCTGATAAGCTCTATACTGTGCGTTTTACTTGCCCAGAGTTCACCTCGCTCTGCCCGCTCACTAGCCAGCCGGATTTCGCGCATCTGGTGATTGATTATGTGCCGCAGATGTTTCTGCTGGAGAGCAAATCGCTGAAGCTCTACCTCCATTCCTTCCGCAACCACGGCGATTTTCACGAGGCCTGCACTGTCGGCATCGCTAAGCGGATTGAAGAAACCGTGCTGCCCAAATGGCTACGCATCGGCGGCTATTGGTACCCTCGCGGCGGGATTCCGATTGATATTTTTTACCAATCCGCCGAACCACCCAAAGGGGTGTGGGTTCCTGAAGTAGATGTGCCGATGTATCGGGGACGGGGTTAGCAGCCCTCGGCCTGTTCTGGATTGCCGCGTCGGCTGCGCCTCCTCGCAATGACGGCATACATAGTACTTCGTCATTGCGAGGCATCGCCGAAGCAATCCAGGCTTGTTACGCTTCCGCCCTCAAATCATACTCATCCGCGCCGGTGATTTTGGCCTGAATACGTTGGCCGGGGCGGAGGGGTTCGTTGCTGGTGAGGTGGACGATTCCGTCGATTTCGGGGGCGTCGCCTTTGGTGCGGGCGATGTAGTTGCCGCCGCCTTCGTTGGCGTCGATCATCACTTCCTGCGTGGTGCCGATTTTGCGGGCGAGGCGGAAGGCGCTGATTTCCTGCTGTTTTTGCATAAAGCGGTGCCAGCGTTCTTCCTTCACTTCTTCCGGCACGGCGCCTCCAATCGCATTGGCTGTGGCACCTTCCACGGGTTCGTATTTGAAGCAACCAGCGCGGTCGATCTGTGCTTCTTCCATCCAGTCGAGCAGGATTTGGAAATCCTGTTCCGTCTCACCGGGGAAGCCGACGATGAAGGTGGAACGCAGTGTCAAATCTGGGCAGATTTCCCGCCATTTCTGGATGCGTCCGGTCACTTTTTCGGCAGCGGCGGGGCGTTTCATATTTTTGAGCACTTGCGGCGACGCGTGCTGGAAGGGAATATCCAAATACGGCAGAATTTTTCCCTCGGCCATCAGCGGAATCACGTCATCCACATGTGGGTAGGGGTACACATAATGCATCCGCACCCACACGCCAAACTGGCTCAGGCCTTCGGCGAGGTCGAGGAACTTGGTGCGATAGGATTTGTCTTTGAAATCATGCGCGGCGTATTTCACATCCACGCCGTAAGCGCTGGTATCCTGCGAAATCACCAGTAATTCCTGCACGCCGGAAAGGGTAAGGTTTTCCGCCTCTTTCAGTACCTCCGAAATCGGGCGGCTGACCAAATCGCCACGCAAGGAAGGGATAATGCAGAAACTGCAACGGTTGTTGCAGCCTTCAGAAATCTTGAGATAGGCATAATGTTTCGGCGTGAGTTTAACGCCTGCGGGCAGCAAGTCCACATGCGGGTTGTGCATCGGGGGTACGGCTTTATGCACCGCATTCATCACGCTTTCATATTGCTGCGGGCCGGTGATGGCGAGGAGGTTGGGATATTCTTTCTCGATCAGCTCGGGCGTTGCGCCCATGCAGCCGGTGACAATCACTTTGCCATTGGCGGCCAGTGCTTCGCCAATCGCTTCCAGCGACTCGGCGCGGGCGGAATCCAGAAAGCCGCAGGTGTTGACGATGACGGCATCCGCCCCCGCATAATCGGGCGAGAACTCATAGCCCTCCACGCGCAGTTGCGTGAGAATCCGCTCTGAATCCACCAGTGCCTTCGGGCAACCGAGCGAGACAAAACCGATTTTGGGTGTTTTTTGCGTAGTAATCGTCATGATTTAACCTAATCTTAAAGTTGCTGCGATGTACTCTATTCTGATAAAAATCACAAGGTTTATGCGATGGTTCTGACGGTTCTTCTCTTGCTTCTTCCGCCAATGGCACTGCTGAAAGGCTTGCGGCACTGGCTTTGTGCGCTGCATATTGCGGTGATGCTGGTGGCGAGCTGGCTTAAATTCCCCTCATTGCAATACCCGCTCTGGCACCCGTATTACTCGTATTTTCTGGTGATAGTGCATTTGGTGAGCATTAATCTGGTCACCGTGCTGGGCTATGGCTGGGACAAACGACAAGCGAGATATAGCCAGTGGCGTGTGCCCGAAAGAACGCTGCATGCGCTGGCCTTTATGGGCGGAACGCTCGCGGCCTTCGGTGCCAGTAAATTTTTTCGCCACAAAACCATCAAAGGCCAATTCCGCCAAATGATGTGGGCGGTGGTGGTGATGCAAGTGATGGTAGTGGGCGGCGCGCTGTGGGTGAGCGCTTAGAGTTGGTTGATTAGCACATGTTGAAATAGATAAAAAAGAAGGAGAGTTTTAGCGCTCTCCTTCTTTTTTGATTATGCCGCTTTGCCTTTTTTGGCGGAAGCGCTGGAGAGATTAAGCGCATCTTCCACCAACTGCTTTTGCTGGCGTTCATGCACTTTGGCATAGCCTGTTGCGGGTGATGCGGCTTCAGGGCGACCAGCGTATTTGATACGCACGTTTTCGCGGCCTAGATCCTCCAGTACATCGCCAAGTTTGGGGCCGATGAAGCGATACGCACCCATATTCTCCGGCTCTTCCTGACACCACATGATTTCGGCGTTGGGATAGCGCGAGAGCTGTTCTTTTAACTCGCGGGCAGGGAAGGGGTAGTATTGCTCCACACGCACGATGGCAACATCTTGCATTTTCTTTTCATTACGTGCTTCGTAGAGATCGTAATAGACCTTGCCGCTGGTGAGAATCACGCGCTTGATATTTTTATCCGTCAATTTATCCACTTCTGGAATCACGCGCTGGAAGCTGGTTCCAGGTGCCATGTCTTTTAGCGTAGAAACGCAGAGCTTGTGACGCAGCAGCGATTTAGGCGCAAACACGATCAGCGGTTTGCGGAAATCGCGATGCAATTGACGACGGAGTACATGGAAGAAGTTGGCCGGCGTGGTGGCGTTCACCACTTGCCAGTTATCTTCGCCACATTGTTGCAAGAAGCGCTCAAGGCGTGCCGAGCTATGCTCTGGGCCTTGGCCTTCAAAGCCGTGTGGCAGTAACATCACCAGCCCAGACATACGCAGCCATTTGATTTCGCCAGACGAAATAAACTGGTCGATAATTACTTGTGCGCCGTTGGTGAAATCGCCAAATTGCGCTTCCCACAACGTGAGGCCGTTAGGTTCTGCCAGTGAATATCCATATTCAAAGCCAAGAATCCCTAGCTCAGAAAGTGAGGAGTTTAGCACTTCAAAAAACGCCTGACTCGGCGCAATGTTGTTGAGTGGCGTATAGCGATCCTCATTTTCCTGATCCGTCAACACCGAGTGACGATGCGAGAAAGTCCCGCGTTCGCAATCCTGACCAGAAAGGCGCACATGGTGGCCTTCCGTAAGCAGCGAGCCATAGGCCAATGCCTCTGCCATCGCCCAATCGAGGCCTTCGCCCGTTTTCATCATTTCTTGCTTGGCTTCTAGTTGTCGTACAATTTTTGAGTTGACGTTAAAGCCCTTGGGATATTCCGTCAGCTTCATGCCGATTTCTTTGAGCTTCTTGGGATCAACGCCTGTCTCGCCCGCAGAATGTTCCTTTTTAGGATCAGGCTTCGTCAGGCCGCTCCAGCGACCTTCCAGCCAATCGGCTTTGTTGGGTGAGAAGGTTTTGGCTGTATCGTAAGCCTTGTCGAACATTGTTTTATTTTCAGCAAAAATGGCATCGACTTCTGCTTGCGTGATGAAGCCTTCGGCTTTCAATTGCTCGGCGTATATCGTGCAAGGAGGTTGTTTTGCACGAATGGTCTTATACATGATCGGCTGCGTGAACATAGGCTCATCGCCTTCGTTATGACCGTATTTGCGATAGCAGAATACATCCACCACCACATCACGCCCGAATTCCTGACGGAAATCGGCGGCGAGTTTCATCACATAAGCCACGGCTTCTGGATCGTCGCCATTCACGTGAAAAATAGGAGCTTGCACCATCTTAGCGACATCGGAAGGATAGGGCGTGAAGCGAGAATTTTTAGGGTTGGTGGTAAAGCCAATCTGGTTATTGACGATGATATGCACTGTGCCACCGCTGCGGTAGCCTTTAAGCTCTGAAAACGCCAAAGTTTCAGGCACCGAGCCTTGCCCTGCAAAGGCTGCATCGCCGTGGAATAATACTGGCATTACTGATTTTTTAGTATCGAGATCTTTGCGCTGACGCAATTTTGCGCGCACTTTTCCGCAAACCACAGGGTTTACCACTTCCAAATGCGAAGGATTGGCCGAAAGCGAGAGATGTACAGTTTTTCCCGCAATTTCGCGATCCGTTGAAAGACCGAGATGGTACTTTACGTCACCCGAAGATTCCACCCATTCTGGAATATCGAGATTGCCGTGGAAAATAGAAAGCAGCTCAGTATAGGGTTTGCCCAAAATAGTGGTGATGACGTTCATGCGGCCACGATGCGGCATACCGATCGAAAATTCTTCAACACCGCCTTTTACCGCAGTTTCCAGCATAATTGCAAGCCCTGCAATTGCAGAGTCTCCGCCCTGAATAGAGAAGCGTTTGGTGCCTGGATATTTCACATGGAGGAAGCTTTCAAAGGCTTCAATTTCCACCATCGTCCGCAGAATTTGTTTTTTCTCTTCAGCAGAAACTTGGGGGCGACCATTGGCCGATTCAATACGACGTTGCACCCATGCTTTTTGTTCGGGGAACTGGATATGCATAAACTCCACACCCATATTGCTGCAGTAGGTGCTGCGGAGAATTTGCAGGATATGTTCTACGGTTGCTGTTTGTAAGCCGAGCACGCCATCCAAAAACACTTCTTTATTCATGTCTTTGCCGCTGAAGCCGTACGTGGCTGGGTCAAGCTCGGCATGATATTTATTGGGTTCTTGCTGCAACGGATCGAGATTCGCAATCAGATGTCCCCGCACGCGATACGCCCGAATCATCATCATCGCCCGAATAGAATCATGGCAAATGGCTTGCAGCGCGGCTTTATCGACCACTGGTGCGGCGGCTGCGCCGCCTTTGCCAGCGGCGGCAGGCTTAGCCTCGTCGGCTCCTTTGCCAATCACGCCACGCGGATTATCGTTCCAGCTGGCGACAGGAACGCTGCTTCCGCCGCCGCCCATGCTGCTGAATAATTGCTGCCAGCTTGCATCCACCGAAGTGGAGTCTTGCAACCAGCGTTCGTACATTTCTTCAAGGAAAACGCCGTTAAACCCAGCGAGATAAGAGGTGTCGGAGAGGAAAGGATCAGTCGCGCTCATATTTGCCCTAATTATGATGATATGGTGACTTTCTGTTTCCTCCATTCACTGCCTGATTTCAAGTATTATCATACATAAAAGATGAATTATTGCAGGATAGAGCGGGAGTGTGGCTATAATTCACAACGCAATTTAAAGAAATCTAACTAAGTGGTAAGTTGACAAACTGCACCCATAACCTACATAGAGGGTCAGTTTTTTGATTCACCCTTTTATCTGGAGATTCCATAATGAGCGTACTCGTTGGCAAACAAGCCCCCGATTTCACAGCAACCGCAGTGATGCCCGACAACAGCTTTAAGGCTGATTTTAACCTAAAAACTCAACTCAAAGGCAAAATGGGCGTGTTGTTTTTCTATCCGCTCGATTTCACTTTTGTGTGCCCTTCGGAAATCATCGCGTTTAACAACCGCCTAAAAGATTTCAAAGATCGCGGCGTAGAAGTGATCGCGGTTTCTGTGGATTCGCATTTTACTCACCTTGCGTGGAAAAATACTGAGGTCGATAAAGGTGGCATCGGCAATGTGCAATTCCCGATGGTGGCTGATCTCACCAAACAAATCGCGCGTGATTATGATGTGTTGCTGAATGATGCGATTGCCTTCCGTGGCACCTTCCTTATCGACAAAGATTTCAAAGTGCGCCACCAGATTGTGAACGATCTGCCGCTCGGTCGCAACGTGGACGAAGCATTGCGTATGGTTGACGCGCTGCAGTTCCACGAAGAACACGGCGAAGTTTGCCCTGCAGGTTGGAACAAAGGTTCCGAAGGTATGAAAGCGGACGCTGCTGGCGTGGCGGGTTACCTGAAGAAGAATGCAGCAAAATTGTAGAAAGAGGTTGAGTGGTTGAGTAGTTGAGTGGTTATTAAACTATTCAATCATTCAACCACTCAATAAATTGACTCATGAAAAACACTAAAGTTCTTATCATCGGTTCTGGCGCTGCTGGATGCACTGCCGCCATTTATGCTGCGCGCGCGGGTTTAAATCCCATTATGGTGCGTGGGATGCAGCCGGGCGGGCAGCTCACCATTACCACTGAAGTTGAAAATTATCCCGGTTTTGCCGAGGCGATTCAAGGCCCGTGGCTGATGGAGCAGATGGAAGCGCAAGCCAAACATGTGGGTACAGAGATTATCGATGACCTGATTGTGTCGTGCGATCTCTCGAAGCGTCCATTTGTGTGTAAAGGTGATGGCGGTGAAGAATATGTTGGCGAAACCTTAGTGATCGCGACAGGCGCATCCGCCAGATGGCTGGGGTTGGAGAGTGAGTATAAGTTCCAAAACTATGGCGTTTCTGCATGTGCAACCTGCGATGGTTTCTTCTTCCGCAATAAAAAAGTGGTCGTGCTGGGCGGTGGCAATAGCGCGGTGGAAGAGGCGTTATATCTCTCCAATATCGCCAGCTCTGTCACGCTGATTCATCGCCGTGATATGCTGCGTGCCGAAAAAATTGGTCAGGATCGCCTGTTCAAAAAAGAAAATGTGAGCGTGATTTGGGATTCGACGGTAGAAGAATTTGTGGGTACGGAAAATCCAAACTCACTCACTGGCGTTCGCATTAAAAACGTAAAAACGGGTGCAGAACAAGTAGTGGAATGCGACGGCGCATTTGTGGCCATTGGACACCAGCCCAACACTGATTTATTCAAAGGTCAGATAGAATTGCACGAAAACGGCTATATCAAAACCATTGCAGGTACGACAACAACGAGCGTTGCGGGCGTATTCGCCGCTGGCGACGTGCAGGATTTCATCTATCGCCAAGCCGTAACCGCCGCAGGCACAGGCTGCATGGCGGCGCTGGAAGCAGAGAAGTTTCTTGCTGGTCATGAGTAGTTTTTGATGAATGGGGAATCCTCCCCAAACCCCACGGCGTTCCGCCGCCTCACACTTGCTCGGTTTCAGTTGCATAAGATCTTTTATTTGTGTTTGGTTGCTGCTAAAAAAGCAGCATGACCGATCTCAAAAAATTATCCTCTGAAGCGAAATCTTGGGCGTTTGAAGAAGCCCGCAAACTGGTGGCGCGTTTTGAAAAGACGCCGCCTAAAAAAGGGTTCTGCCTGTTTGAAACGGGCTATGGGCCTTCGGGGCTGCCGCATATCGGCACTTTTGGCGAAGTAGCGCGCACTACGATGGTGCGTCATGCCTTTCATACGATGAGCGATATTCCCACAAAACTCTGGTGTATTTCCGACGATATGGATGGCATGCGCAAAGTGCCTGAAAATCTGCCGAATCAGGAAATGCTTACGCAGCATTTGCATAAGCCGTTGACCGTGGTGCCGGATCCGTTTGGGACGCATGAAAGCTATGGTCACCATATGAATGCGCGGTTGCGTGCGTTTTTGGATCACTTCGGTTTTGATTACGAATTCAAAAGCGCGACGGATCTCTATAAAAACGGCGATTATGATGCGGCGTTGCTGAACGCGCTCAAACGCTATGATGCGATCATGAAAATTATGCTGCCGACTTTGGGCGCAGAACGTCAGGCGACTTATAGCCCCTTCTTGCCGATTTCGCCTAAAACGGGTCATGTACTCTATGTGCCGATGAAGTCTATCGATGCTGAAAAAGGCACTGTGACTTTTGACGATGAAGATGGAGAAGAGCTGACTTTGCCCGTGACAGGCGGTCATTGCAAATTGCAGTGGAAGCCCGATTTTGGGATGCGCTGGGCCGCGCTGGATGTGGATTTTGAGATGTATGGCAAAGATCATCTGGTCAATGGTAAAATCTATTCCGCCATTTGCCGCGTGCTGGGTGGAGTGCCGCCAGAACAGTTTAATTACGAGCTATTTTTGGACGAAAAAGGCGAGAAAATTTCAAAGTCGAAAGGCAATGGTATTTCGATTGATGAATGGCTGAAATATGCACCAACAGAATCGCTCTCGCTCTATATGTTCCAATCGCCACAACGTGCGAAGCGCCTCTATTTTGATGTGATCCCGAAAGCGGTGGATGAGTATCTTACCTTCCTTGGTAAATATCCGTCGCAGTCGCCTGCGGAACAGTTGGAAAATCCTGTCTGGCATATTCATAGCGGCAACCCGCCTGCGCCAGAATTGGACATTTCTTTCGCCCTGCTGCTCAATTTGGCGGTGGCGTGCAACCCTGAAGATAAATCGGTGCTCTGGGGCTTTATCGGCCAATATGCGCCGCAAGCAACGCCCGCAACTTGCCCGATGATCGACGCGCT
>JBILIE010000263.1:0-2609 GCA_044350115.1 Rickettsiales bacterium | reverse complement strand
CGAGTTCTGCCGCTTCTTTCACCGAGTATTTTTCCAGTGCTTGTTTCAGCATCGCCTCCACATCAGCAACATCTGGCGCGGTGGCTTCGCCTTTAGGGGCAATCAGCACCACAATCTCACCTTTAGGGTCGCCGTTCTGGGCATAATAATCGGCTAATTCCTGCAAGCTGCCATGGCGGAATTCCTCAAACTTTTTGGTTAGCTCACGCGCAACCACGGCCCCGCGCCCCGCGCCTAAAACCACCGCTGCATCTGCCAGCATTTCCTGTAAACGGCGTGGCGATTCATAAAAAACGAGGGTTCCTGCAATCGTGCCTGCCTCTTCCAGCTTTTGTTTGCGCGCTGCCGATTTTGGCGGCAAAAACCCACAAAAATGAAATTGATCCGTCGGCAGCCCTGCCGCACAAAGCGCCGTAATCGCTGCTGATACTCCGGGAATCGGCTCCACCCTTGCACCCATCGCCCGCGCTTCCATCACCAGCCGATACCCAGGGTCAGAAATCAGGGGCGTTCCCGCATCCGAAATGAGTGCGACTTGCTGGCCCTGGGCGAGCCTGTCTAAAATCAGCGGTCGCTGTCTATCGCCATTATGCTCGTGATAGCTCATGGTCGGGGTTTTAATTCCATGCGCTTGCAGCAAAATCCCCGATTGCCGCGTATCCTCGCAACAAATCACATCTGCCACCTTCAGCGTATCAATCGCCCGCAGGGTAATATCACGCAAATTGCCAATCGGCGTGGCGACGATAAATAAGCATCCGGATTTTGCATTTTGTTCTGACATGGGCTAGTGATAGCAGCAACACACGGGGATGAGGATAGTAAAATGACAGCGCATCGTATTTTAGTTTTATGTGTTTCGTTGCTGATGCTTGCTTCTTGCGCACAGCGTGACCAGCCGCCGCGCATGATACCTGATCAATATTACGGCGCGAATGGCGCGGTCATCACGCCCGAAACCATCGCAGCAGAAGATGCAGGCCTCAAGCCCAGCTTCCCCAAAGATGCCGTCTCACAAGGCGATGTGGTGATCGGAATGTTGGTGCCGCTCACCGGCCCCCATGCCCAGCTTGGCCAGCAATTGCGCGACGCGGCATTGATGGCGCTTTACGACAAACAAAAATCCCTCACGCGCATGGAGATGACACGTAACCCACAGCTCATCATCCGCGATACTGGCTCCACGCCCGAAAGCGTCGCCAAAGCCACGCAGGAACTCATCGACAAAAAAGCCAAAGTAATTCTGGGGCCACTCATGTCAGACGATGTGAAAGTCGCCAGCGAGCTGACGCTCAAAAAGAACATCCCGCTGATTACTTTTTCAAACAACGATCAAGTGGGCAAAGCGGGAGTCTATCTCTTCGGTTTTGACCCCGCCGCGCAAATTGGGCGGGTGGCAGATTATGCACTCAAGCAGCAGATCGTGCATTATGCCGCGCTTGCTCCCCAAAGCGATTATGGCCGCAAAGTGGTGCGCCAGCTTTCCGATAAAATCAGTCTGAAAAAACAAAGCCTGCAACCCGTCGAATTTTTTACCGACGGCAAAGCACCGCCTGCGCTTTCGATGAATCGCGTGCTCAAAACCGTCAAAGAATGGGGCGATTCGCGCAAGGCCGTCTTCTTGCCGCTCACGGGCAAAACACTCTATGAAACCGCCACCACCATCATGACACATAAAAAGATCGGTGCACCCTTCATTAAATTGCTCGGCACTGGCCTGTGGGACGATCCGCAACTTATGGCGATTCCCGCTTTGCAAGGCGCGTGGTTCGCTACTTCTAACCCCACCAATGCCGAAAGCTTCAGCAAAAATTTTAACCAAACCTACGGCTATCTGCCCGTGCGTTTAGCAAGCCTCGGTTACGATGCGGTGGCATTGGTCACAACGCTGGCACTAGACGAAGGCAACGAAGCCTTCACCGAAAAAACACTCACCGACCGCGAAGGCTTTGTAGGCCCCGCCAATGGCAGTTTCCGCCTGCTTCCCGATGGTCGCGTGGAGCGTGCTTTAGCAATTATCGAGATCACCAGCGGCAAAGGGCGAATTATTGATCCCGTGCCCACAAGATTTTGAGAGTAAGTGCTGGAGGTGCTAAAGGTACTAAAAGGTCATGATCTTGCAGCACTTTCTTAGCACCTCTAGCACATTAGCACCTCAGATTGCGGCCTTCATCACGCTCGCGCTGCCATTCGTAATTTTAATCAGCAAACTGGCACAATCAGGCAGAATTTTCTGCATGAAGAATCGCGCTGTATCTAATTTCGCCGCATAAAATTCTTCGCTTGGTTTTGCCAGCGCCATTTTGGCCTGCCGCGCCCAGACATACCCCATCGCCACCAGTGCAAACATCCGCAAATAATCCGTCGCTCCTGCTGCGGGATCGTTGGGATTACTGATGCCCGTTTTGGCCATCCACAATGTCGCATTTTGCAGGTGTTTAAAGTTTTGATAGAGCGGCTTGGTAAATTCTTCCATCCCCTCCACCTCACGATTCGTCTCGATAAATTCGGATACGGGATGAAAAAATGCGCGCAAATATTTGCCGAATTGATGCGGTAATTTACGGCCGACTAAATCGAGCGCCTGAATTCCATTCGTACCTTCATAA
>JBILIE010000204.1:0-3440 GCA_044350115.1 Rickettsiales bacterium | reverse complement strand
GCTTCCAAAAAGGCATAGGGGAACTCAGCCGCATCAAACGGCTGTTCTGCTAATCTCGATATTGCCTCTTCAATTTCTACCGCGTTCAACGTGTGTTTCCCTTTATAACTTCTTACTGCCTCGCTCTTGTTTAGCGATCCACTTCTCAATCTCACTGCGCCAAAAACGCCACGACCCATCAACCCTAAGTCTCCCATGGCCGTGAAGTGATAGGCGTCATTTCTGACCTATTCAGATAGGCGGCAAGGTTGCATATGATTAGCACATTTGCTCCCACAGAATCGCTCTGTAGATGCACCAAGTGATAAGAAAATAAGGTAAAAGCGGTGAGGTGACAAGCAATTCAATTGCTTAGGATATGATGTGAAATAACTTGCAGGGGGCACGCGCAGTGCACAGGCTAGAGATACTGGAAGAAGCACCAGCCCCGTTGCTAGCAACGGGGCTGGTGAAGACTACAGCCAGATTAGCCCTCCTGAGTTTGTACGCTTAAAGCCAATCAATAGAAGGCGATCACTCATATGCATATATTTTGTGATAAAATGGTATAATTCCAAATTCTCCCGCAGTTGCATTGGGTTAGATCCCTTAATATTCGCTTTTCCTGTTTTAGCGTTGTATTTCAGTCCTTTTTGCTGAAAATGTGTTTTTTGGGAGTAGGTTGCCGTATTGAAATGTGCACTCTTCGCCTCGCGGTAGTCTGGATGGTCTGGCACTTCCAATGCACGTTTTTTGGAGAATTTAATCTCAGGGTTAATCAGATTAATCTGCACAGTTATGCTCACTGGGTTCGTTGGATTAGGCTTGCATAGCGTGCGCAGAGCACTACCTGCCTCCTCTTCGTTTTCAGCAATCATAATTCCGTGCAAATGAAACTGAAAAAACCCCTCATTGCTGCCAGTGCCATAGTAATTCCACGACACATCCCAGCCCAGAGCAAAGCGCACCCCCTGAAGATCGGGGTGGCGTTGTAGATTGCGCTTAAAATTTTTCATCATCTGGTTAATAGTTTTCGCAGTGACATCATTGCCCAGCATAAGCTTATCAATGGCAAGTTTAGGTGGTACGATGTTAACACTGTAAATCGCCTTGCCGCGATATTTCTTTCGCAGCTTCCAAATGTTGTGAGCATGATTCGCGCGAACATAGCCGAAGCAGAATCGACAAATTTGTAAATTGCACGGGTCTGCAACAGCTTTTGGAATTATTGTATATTTTTTGACTTTCCTTATATGCTTCCTACAACTACATTTTTGTAATTCTTTGCAAATCTTGCGATGGGCAGCGCTACCTTTTTCTAGCTCTTTCTCGGTCTTTAAGCTCCATTCAATTTGCTTATCAATAGATTCAAACCGTTTACTCTCTTTTTCTATAGAGCTATTGTGCTTGCTGATGAATTTTTCAAGCCTACCTATATCAATGTTGTTGAGAAGATTTTTGGTGTAGTTTTGTTTACACATTATAAGACTCCTCAGGGCTTATGAGATTCGCCTCTTCGTAGGCGATCACATCTGACAACCGATAGCGCACGAGTGACTTTCCAATTTTGATCCACGGCACCAGAATGCCCGTTTTGGTGTAACGCGCCCGTTGCAAGGTACGCACTGAGATTTTCCAGCGATCTGCCAGTTCATCTTCATCCAATCTCACAGAGTTTATAGAATTGGCAACAATGCCAGTTCCTAAACTGGTGGTTGACCTTAATGATTTCTTAGTCACATAGACCCCCTTTCTTTGCAGAAAAGGGCGGCACTAGTAAAAAGAATGATAGTTCTCGATATTTTTTTCATAAAACTCCAATTTGTTAAATTAAACAAACCAAAATTCGGGCATGAAAAAACATCCATACCCAATATTTGGGATATGGAACCACAAAAACCAAAAACAAAATTGCTTATGGGAGTAAGCTCTTCAGCAAACTCGTATGTGTACAGCTAAACTACTTTCCCTTAAGTAATCATTAGGGATTTCATATAGTTAGGGGTGACGCTCAAACAAAAATTTGATTGTATTTTATAAAAATTACGACACCATTCTTCCGAATTCACCTCTAAACTTGGGATTTACAGTTGTCAAGCCCCCTTAACTTAACCTCACAAAATTTTTAGTCGATTAGATTTAGATTGATGTGGCGAACCTAATACTCGCTTGCTAACATTACTGTCAAAACTCGGTTTGTGACAGAGGTGTCGGTGGGGTCGGGAGAAAGCATACTGTAGCTGTGATCGTAATAATCTATCTTCCAGAAGTATTTGATGTTGTTGATAGTGAAGCTGCCAAAATCATGCTCACCATAAGGATCATTGTCTGGGCTAAAATCAGTGAACTGAATCACGGCGCGTAGAATTTGGGCAACGGTATCTGGATCTTGGTTGCTTACGCCGTCCGTGAGTGTCAATTGCCCCCCTTGCAGGGTGGTGCGAAATTGATCGTTTATTTGTTGAATTTTGCTTGAATTTTCCATTGCGGATTCTCCTTACATTATTGTTGGCAATAGTTATCCTGCTCGCCCTGCGGGATTGCGGGGCGATGCTGAATTTGGTGAGGGTGGATTGTGTTTACAGAGTCACGCTGTAAAGGCGTATGATGGCGGATTCTTTGCCACTGCGAACTTCTGGCAGTGCGTCGTGAGCTTTATGCGGATGTGCCTGACGATAACATCCTTGCTTGAGGTGTGTTTTTGGAACATTAAATGCTGCCAATGATGATTCGCTTTGATACGGCAGATAGTCCCGAAAATGTGCGGCGGCGATAGCCAAACCGCCTCCCAATGCTGCGGAAGCTGTTGCGATTCCATGACGTTGCCAGAAGCAATCTGCGTTCGGCCATGCAAAGCGGTGGATTGCCGCAATCGCTACATCAACAGGCTTTTCTTTATCGTCCACCATATCCCGCCATTTGCTGATGAGATTACGCTTTATTCGCTCCCAATTTCTATCTGTTTTCGTCAGGAGCTGGCCTTCAAGATAAAGGTAGCGCATGTATGTTTTTCGTGGCGAAGGCACATCGGGCCATTCGTTGATCCCAAACATATCATAGCAAGCGCAGAGCATGGCGCGATGACCCGAGGGTAATGTGATCGTGCGGAAGGGTGAGTTGAAATCTTCTGCATAGCCCGCAATTGATTTGCCATTCTTGCCATTGCTATCCCCATTTACAGGAAACACCTTGCGCCCAATGCCGATAATATCTTGGTGATTCCACGCAATACAAAATTCATCGCCGCGCTCCCATGCATTCGGGCTTTGGCTGTCCACGCCGCAGATAATCACAATGTCAGGGTGTTTCACATGCAGTCGGCGCACAAGTGCAGCGATTGTTTTGCTGTACTCTGCCTTCTGGATGGCTGCTTTCCGCTCAGCAAAATTCAAACGCCCGATGAACCGTGGATGGAAGAAATGCCCACCTGGCAAAACAATGGCGTGAATATCTTTCCATGA
>JBILIE010000031.1:0-10459 GCA_044350115.1 Rickettsiales bacterium | reverse complement strand
CACCTTCATCCCCAGCGCCTTCAGCACCGCCTGATGCGAGACCAGCCCTAACGTTAAAATCACCTTCAGATTCGGCATCGCGGCAATCTCGGCCTTTAAAAAGCTATTGCATTGCTTCATTTCCTTCGGCGTGGGTTTGTTTTCGGGCGGCACACAGCGCACCGCATTGGTAACGCGCACGCGGTGTAATTGCAAATCACCCGCTCTGGCAAAAGTTCCCGCATCGCCTCGACTTTCCAGCCCTGTATAATTCCCAGTTGCCAGCCCTGCCCGAATCAACGCAGGATACAACACCTCCCCCGCATAATCACCTGTAAACGGCCTGCCCGTCGCATTCGCGCCTTTTAATCCGGGAGCCAGCCCCACAATCAGCAATTCTGCGCTCAATTCGCCAAAACTTGGTACTGCCCCATTATAATAATCAGGGTATTGTTGTTGATTCTGACAGCGAAAATCCGCTAACCGAGGGCAAAGGGAACAATCTTTATTCGGTAACACGTTGCAGTGCCTTTTTATATACTTCGAGTTTATCACGCCTGCCTACGGCCACCACTTGCACCACCACGCGATCGTCATGCACACGATACACCAAACGATAGCCCAATGTGTGCAATTTGATTTTGTAGCAATCCTGAATGCCGCTGAGCTTTGCACCAGGAATGTGCGGATTTTCCAGTCGTTCCGCCAGCTTCTTTTTGAACTGTTGTTGAATGGGCGGTGCCAGCTTTTTCCATTCCTTGAACGCGGCCTCTTTAAATGTAAGGCTATAGCTCATCCAGCTTCACCAGAATCTCTTTTTGCCCAGCGCGTTCGCGTACTATTTCTGCCAGCAATTTATCGTCCAGCATTTCCATCATCGCTTCATAGATTTTTGCGGGTACACAGTAAAAAGCAGGTTTATTGCGATTGAGAATCGCGATAGCCTCCCCCCCCGCGCTTTCCACAATGTGCATCGGATTGGCTTTCAGCTCGCTCACGCTTGCCGTCATATCTGAAAGAACATAAGATGTCATGACCTAATAATAAGTCTCTAAACTGGTCTTGTAAAGCGGATAATCCGATAACCGTGTTTTTCTGTATTTTTTTTGGGGTCTAGCCCTTGACTCTGCCCGCATACTACCTACATACCGCTCACCTTTAACACAAACAAGGAGCAACACCATGAAAGTACGTCCCCTACACGATCGCGTTCTCGTACGCCGTTTAGAACAAGAAGAAAAAACTGCTGGCGGGATTATTATCCCCGATAACGCTAAAGAAAAACCGATGCAAGGTGAAGTCCTCGCCGTAGGCACTGGTCACCGCGAAGATGGCAAAGTTACGCCATTAGATGTGAAAGTGGGCGACACTGTCCTATTCACCAAATGGGCGGGTACGGAAGTGAAAATCGACGGTGAAGAACTGATGATCATGAAAGAATCTGACATTCTGGCGATCGTTGAAACCCCCGCTTCTGGTAAAAAAGCCGCTTAATTCTCACTCAAACTGGAGCATAAATAATGTCTGCTAAACAATTGAAATTCGGTACCGATGCCCGCGATGAGATCATCAAAGGTGTGGATATCCTCGCTAACGCAGTAAAAGTTACTTTGGGGCCTAAAGGCCGCAATGTCGTGATCGACAAATCTTACGGCGCACCGCGCATCACCAAAGACGGTGTGAGCGTGGCGAAAGAAGTAACTCTCAAACACAAATTCCAAAATATGGGCGCGCAAATGATGCGTGAAGTCGCAAGCAAGCAGAACGATGCTGCGGGCGATGGCACGACAACTGCGACCGTACTCGCACAAGCTATCGTTAAAGAAGGCAGCAAAGCCGTTGCTGCTGGCCTGAACCCGATGGATCTGAAACGCGGTATTGATGCTGCGGTGGTTGCTGTCGTTGCAGAAATCAAAGCAAAATCGAAAAACGTCAGCGGTAGCTTCGAGCAAATCGCACAAGTCGGCACTATCTCAGCTAACGGCGACAAAGAAATCGGCGAAAAAATTGCTGAAGCCATGCAAAAAGTCGGCAAAGAAGGCGTGATCACGGTGGAAGAAGCCAAAGGCATGGAGTTTGAACTCGATGTAGTGGAAGGCATGATGTTCGATCGCGGCTATCTCTCGCCTTACTTCGTGACCAATGCAGAGCGCATGATGGTTGAACTCGAAAACCCATTCATCCTGTTGTTCGAGAAAAAACTCTCTGGCTTGCAGCCCTTGTTGCCTTTGCTGGAAAGCGTTGTACAATCACAACGCCCTCTGCTCATTATTGCAGAAGATGTTGAAGGCGAAGCACTCGCCACTCTCGTAGTGAACAAACTGCGTGGTGGCCTTAAAGTTGCTGCAGTGAAAGCCCCTGGTTTTGGCGATCGCCGCAAAGCAATGCTGGATGATATCGCGATTCTGACAGGTGGTCAGGTGATCTCGGAAGATCTCGGCATGAAGTTGGAAAGCGTTACTCCTGATATGCTCGGCCGCGCAAAACGCGTGACCATCAGCAAAGACGATACGACCATCATCGACGGTTCGGGCGAAAAAGCGACAATCGAATCACGCTGCACACAATTGCGCGCACAAATCGAAGATACTTCTTCTGATTACGATAAAGAAAAACTGCAAGAGCGTCTGGCGAAACTCGCTGGTGGCGTTGCGGTGCTCAAAGTTGGTGGTTCTTCTGAAATGGAAGTGAAAGAGCGCAAAGACCGTGTGGACGATGCATTGCACGCGACTCGCGCAGCCGTAGAAGAAGGCATTGTTCCCGGTGGCGGCGCAACCCTCCTTTATGCAGCTAAAGCGCTGGATAAATTGATGGCAAGCACCACGAACGACGACCAAAAAGCAGGTATCAACATTGTTCGCCGTGCGCTGCAAGCGCCACTGCGTCAGATTGTTGAAAATGCTGGCCTTGATGGTGCCGTGGTTGCGGGCAAAATGCTGGAAAGCGACGATACCAATTTCGGTTTCGATGCTCAGAACCTTGAATATGTTGATATGATTAAAGCCGGTATCATCGACCCTACCAAAGTAGTGCGCACTGCTCTGCAGGACGCAGCTTCTGTTGCAGGTCTGATGATCACCACCGAAGCTCTGATTGCTGACACCGACGAAGATAATCAATCTTCTGGCGGCGCTGGCGGCATGGGCGGCGGCATGGGTGGTATGGGCGGCATGGGTGGTATGGGCTTCTAATCCCACACTTACGCACCAAAACAAAAAGAAGGCCGTGGAGCAATCCGCGGCCTTTTTTTTGTTTAGAAACTAGCCACTGACACAGCAAGCCTCTACAATGCCATTTAACAACACTGCCTGATTTTTGTGAGTTTATCCGAATGCGTCCCTTCCTTTTCAATCTCATTTTTTATCCTTTCAGTATCACCTATGCGGCGGTGATGCTTCCCTGTTTAATGACTAAGCGCAGCACCCATTGGGGCATTCATCGTTGGACATATATGAATTTGTGGATCATGCGGGTAGTGCTGGGGTTGGATTATCGCATCACGCTCAAGGCCAAATTGCCGGTTGAGCCTGCGATTTATGCCTGCAAGCATCAATCCGCGTGGGAGACAATCGCATTTTGGGTGCTAGTGCCCAATGCGATTTTTGTGATGAAGCGAGAATTATACGCCATCCCCTTCATCGGCTGGTGGATTCGCCGTGCAGGCAACATCGCCATCGACCGCAGCGCAGGGATGGGAGCCGTCAAACAGCTTATCCGCGAAGGTAAAGAGCGGGTGGCAGAGGGCTATAACATCGTCATTTTCCCCGAAGGCACACGCACGAAAATGGGGGAAACCACAGAATATCTCTCTGGTGTGACGGCGTTATATAAAAGCCTCGGCGTACCCATCGTGCCCGTCGCGCATAATGCGGGTCAGTTCTGGCCGCGTAATTCACTATGGAAAAAGGCAGGCGTGATTGAGGTAGTGATGCTGGAAGCCATCCCCGCAGGCGAAAACAGCAAAGAATTCGTCGCACACTTACAGGGCAAGATAGAAGCCGAATGCGCTAAATTATCCTCTCCCCTCGAGGTTGCAGGATAATCTGGCGTTGGTTGCATAGTCATTCCAAATAAATATGACGCAGAATGATTATAAAACTCTCAGCCGTCACCCAGCGCAAGCTAGGGTCTAGCCTTTCGGTGCTTACTGACAGATTTCCTCGTATAAATCCCGCCAATCAGGATTCATCCCCTCAATCAGTGCCAGCTTTTTCTTACGCGATCCGCCTTTAAGCTGCTTCTCACGCGTGATGGCCGCTTCCATCGTGGCGTGGATTTCATAATACACCAACATTTTACAGCCGTATTTTTGGGTGAAGCCTTCCACGACTCCATCGCGGTGTTGCCAGATACGCGCCAGAAGATTGGAGGTTACACCGACATAAAGCGTGCCGTTACGCTTATTGGCCAGAATGTAGATAGCAGGCTGTTTCATAGCCCTAACTTAGCCGTCATTGCGAGGAGTGCAACGACGAAGCAATCTAGTTGTTTTATAAAGACTGGATTGCTTCGCTACGCTCGCAATGACGAGTCTAAAAAGTGCGGTCGGCGGCATGCTTCACTACTAATGCTGCATTGGATGTGGTTTTGTATAAAGTAGTGCCGTTTGTGTTTAAAGGAATAACAAAACCTGTTTGCAGAAGCATTTGCAGATTTGCATTCATCTCGTCAGGTGATTCAAACATAGAGTTTGATTGAAGATCTGATGTTTTCTCGAACCAATCCTTGTGATTCAATGCTTCTCCACTCTCAACCATTTTCACAATAAGATAGCACTGCTTTGTGGTAAGCACGGCAAGTCCACGCAAGTTTTGTAAGGCTGTCTCTTCCTTAGAATCTTCTGAAGGATGATAACTTCTGATAAAGCGTGCCATCATACATAGAGCTTCTTCGGCTGCACCGCGAATACTGGCATCCTGAAATTGCAATAGCTGAGCTACTAAGGCATAAGTTCTTTGATTATCTTTTCCTAAAGTACCCAACGCATATTGAGTAAGACCTGCTTCATATGCAATCCTATCAGCACGCTTGTTTGTTGTTCAATGTAGGCGGGAATAGCGAATCCCAATAGAGTTATCGCCCCCGCTAATGGACCACCAGTACCAAACAAAATAGCTCCGCTTACTGCTACAATCGCATTTTTATGTGACTTCATAATGTTCGTTCCTTCTTCCGTCATTGCGAGGCATAGCCGAAGCAATCCAGTCCTTTGGCGACCACATTTCTGGATTGCCGCGTCGCCTACGGCTCCTCGCAATGACGGCGCGTGGTGGGGGCTACCCCACCTTCTTCACCTGATAAATCTCTCCGCCTTGTTCTAAAAACTCTTTCGATTTTTCTGCCATTCCGGCTTCCGCTGCTGCTTGCGATTCGGCGCTGGCGAGGACTTGCTGGCCGAAGTCGGTTTTGGCGAAGTCGCGCACGTCTTGCGTGATTTTCATGCTGCAGAATTTGGGGCCGCACATCGAGCAGAAATGCGCTACTTTCGCGCCATCGGCGGGCAATGTTTCGTCATGATATTTCAGCGCGGTTTCGGGGTCGAGTGAGAGATTAAATTGATCCAACCAGCGGAACTCAAAACGCGCTTTGCTGAGCGCATCGTCGCGGCGTTGCGCGGCGGGGTGGCCTTTCGCCAAATCCGCAGCATGGGCGGCAATACGATAAGCAATCACGCCCTGTTTCACATCGTCACGATCAGGCAAACCGAGGTGTTCTTTCGGCGTGACATAGCAAAGCATCGCCGTTCCATACCAACCGATTTGCGCCGCACCAATCGCGCTGGTGATATGATCATAACCCGGCGCGATGTCCGTCGTGAGTGGCCCAAGCGTATAAAACGGCGCTTCGTGGCAAGCTTCTAACTGCTTGGTCATGTTCTCTTTAATCATCTGCATCGGCACATGGCCGGGGCCCTCGATCATCACTTGGCAATCATATTCCCATGCGCGTTTGGTGAGTTCGCCGAGCGTTTTCAGTTCCGCAAATTGCGCCGCATCGTTCGCGTCATAAATCGAACCGGGGCGCAGGCCGTCACCAAGGCTGAAGGATACATCGTAAGCGCGCATGATTTCGCAGATTTCGTCAAAATGCTCGTAAGTGAAATTGTCTTTATGATGCGCCATGCACCATTTCGCGTGGATGCTCCCGCCGCGTGATACAATCCCCGTCATACGATTGGTCGTCAGCGGAATAAACGGCAGGCGCACCCCCGCATGGATGGTGAAATAATCCACGCCCTGCTCGGCTTGTTCAATCAGCGTATCACGGAAGATTTCCCACGTTAAATCCTCGGCCACACCGCCCACTTTTTCGAGCGCCTGATAAATCGGCACCGTGCCCACAGGCACAGGCGAATTGCGGATAATCCATTCGCGGATGTTGTGAATGTTTTGCCCCGTGGAGAGATCCATAATCGTGTCGCCGCCCCAGCGGATGCCCCAGACCATCTTCTCGACCTCTTCCGCCACCGAAGAAGTAATGGCAGAATTGCCGATATTCGCGTTGATTTTCACTTTAAAATTACGGCCAATAATCATTGGCTCAATCTCAGGATGGTTGATATTGGCGGGGATGATCGCTCTGCCCCGCGCCACTTCGTCGCGCACAAATTCGGGGGTGATAAAATCGGGGATGACCGCGCCAAAACCCTCGCCTTTGTGGCGAGTCGCATAGCCTTGCTTGTGGCCTTCATTTTCACGCGTGGCGATATATTCCATTTCGGGCGTGATGATGCCTGCACGCGCATAAGCCATCTGCGTAACGGCTTTGCCCGCTTTTGCACGCAGAGGCGTAGGGTTGATTAAAGGAAACGGCGCCACTATTTTTGATGCCATTTTTCCCGTTGCACCTTCTGTGCCTTTCAGCTGCCATTCCTTGAAGCCGTTATCTTCAGGCAGCACATCGCGCCCTTGATAATTCTCCACATCGCCACGCGCGGCAATCCACTGTGCACGCAGCTTTTTAAGGCCTTTATTGATGTCGATCTCGGTGGATTCATCCGTATAAGGGCCTGAAGTATCGTAAGTCACAAACTTCGGCATTTCCTTATCGTGCAGCGCAATTTCGCGCATCGCCACGCCGTCAATATACACCTTTTTAGAAGAAGGCAGCGGGTTGCGGGTAATTTCAACTTTAGCTTCAGACATGGCAGATTCCTTTGTTTTTTAGGGGGTGAGAATACCCCGCCCACCAAGAGATGCAATGCAATTTGCAAACTATCCACAGTTCTTCTACAACGGTAAGATGACAGATAAAAAAATACTCATCATCGGCGCAGGCAACATGGCTCAACCCATGATTATTTCTTTGATAAAACATCAAAAGACTGCACCCGAAAACCTGACGATTGTTACGGGTAAATCTGCGGGTAAAAACAAGGCTGCCATTCATGCGCTTTTCGCAGAAAATAATCTCACCGCCTATAACAACTGCGTGTTTGAGAAAACTCCACCTGCAAATTTACCCGCACCAGACGTTGTCATCTTCGCCGCTAAACCTGTTTATTTCGAACAGATTGCAACGCAATACCAATCCACCATTACACCCGATACACAAGTGGTTTCCATTGCCACCGCCATCACCACACAGGACTTTAAAAAGCATTGGGGGGAAGGCATTTCCGTCATCCGCACCATGCCGCATTTGCCGCGTGGGCTTTATGGAATTTATGCGGATGCAAAGGTAGATATGCAGTTTTTGCAAACCGCTTTTAACGATATGGGTAAGCCTATTATACTCGAAAATGAAGATGCAGATTTTCATCGCTTTGCAGCGCATTCAGGCTGCGGGCCTGCTTTTATCGCACAATTTCTTGCACGATTACCTGATGAAAAGCAACGTGAGGCGGCGACAGATACACTCACAAAAATGGCGAAGGGTGAGAAAATTACAGGAAATTTATACAGCAAGGAACAACAACAAACCATCACACGCACTGTCAATTTTTACAACCACTGGCTAAGTGTTGCCCAATATCACTTCACTGACAAAGCGGCGCAGGTTCTTAATCCAACGATCCTAAGCACGATCGCGCATCTAGAAAAAACACACATTGCGCCCGCTGATTTTGCACGAAAAGTGCGTAGCGCCAAAGGAGTGACGAATGCGGGGCTTTTAGTGATGGGAAGCCCTCCGCCCAATGATCCACACTTTGGCGACAAGGCCGAGATGATAGCACAAACAGCCGAATCAACTTACTATCAACGCATCACTCCAGAAGATTCTATCGTTTATGCATTGCTGGCTTCAGAGGCGCGCAGCGTCGGAATGGGCGAAAAAACAGAGCTAAACAAACATCCCCTTTATCTCGCTGGCAATCAGCAATTTGCTGATATTAAGCGCGAAGGAGATGTTTTTTTACAAAGCCTTCAAACACGCACTAAATAAATTTCTGCGAGCGAATCATGCGCAATTCATCGCGCAATTTTTCGAGATAACGCAGACGTAACGCCCCCATTGCCGCCGCTTGCAAATCATTCTTTGCAAAGGCAGATGAAATATTTTCCAGTACGTTCTCATGCTGTTTATTGGCATGTTGATTCAGTGTTTCCCATGCCAGCAGGTTCTGACATTCTGAAACTTCTTCGCGCAGAATCATCATCTCCATCAGCAATTCTGGTGTGGGCTTGACAGTATCTTTGCCTTCGCTATTCACCCAAATTCCTTGCAGATCCAACAGATGCTGTGCACGTTTGAGGGGGTCTTTCAAGGCTTGATAGGCCGTATTAATATCCATCGATGCAAAGATTGCTTTTTGCTTTTCTGCATCGTTTTTCCCTATCTGACGATCAGGATGAAAATCACGCTGTTTGGCGAAATAGACGCGTTCTAATTCTGACAAATGAATGTCGAAAGACTCGGGTAATCCGAGTAATACAAAATAGTTCTGCATCGTACTAAACGTGGAAGCTCTCGCCGCAGCCGCAGCGGCCTTTTTCGTTGGGGTTGGTGAAGGTGAAACCCGATTGCAATTTGTCTTGCTTGAAGTCCATTTCAGTACCCAAAATAAACATCACAGCTTTGGGGTCGATCAGCACTTTCACGCCTTTGGCTTCCACCACTTCGTCAAATTTATTGGCTTCATCCGCATATTCAATCGTGTAAGAAAGCCCCGAACATCCTTTGGTCCGAACACCAATGCGGATGCCTTCGGAAGGCTTGCCACGCTTCGCTAACAGCGCTTGAATTTGCACTGCTGCGGCATCACTGATTTGAATTGCGGGGGCTGCCATAGAGGTTATGCGGCCTCGGAAACTTGATGCTTTTCACGGTAGTCTTTAATAGCTGCTTTTATCGCATCTTCTGCCAATACAGAGCAATGAATTTTGACGGGTGGCAATGCAAGTTCTTGCGCGATTTCGGTGTTTTTAATCGCCTGCGCTTCGTCGAGCGATTTACCTTTTACCCATTCCGTCACCAGCGAGCTGGACGCAATTGCCGAGCCACAACCGAAAGTTTTAAACTTCGCGTCTTCGATAATGCCCGTTGCTTCATTCACTTTAATTTGCAGTTTCATCACGTCGCCACAAGCAGGCGCGCCTACAAGACCCGTGCCAATCGAGGAGTCGTCTTTATCTAACGAACCCACATTGCGCGGATTTTCGTAATGATCGATTAGTTGTTCTGAGTATGCCATATTAGTGTCCTGCCCATTCTATTTTGCTGATATCAATTCCTTGTTGCGCCATTTCCCAAAGTGGGCTCATTTCGCGCAGTTTGTTGATGCTTTTGGTGATGGTTTCAATCGCGTAATCAATTTCTTCTTCCGTGGTAAAACGGCCGATTCCGAAGCGGATCGAGGTATGCGCCAAATCTTCGCCCACACCAATCGAGCGCAATACATAAGACGGCTCAAGCGAGGCGGAAGTACAGGCAGAACCAGACGAAACCGCCAGATTTTTAATCGCCATAATCATCGATTCGCCTTCAATGTAAGCAAAGCTGAGATTCATATTGCTGGCAATGCGTTGTTCGCGATCGCCATTTAAAAACACATCGGGAATATCATCCATCACGGCTTTCAAGAACTTATTGCCGAGGTAACGCAGACGTTCATTTTCTGTTGCCATTTCTGCGCTCGCAATGCGTGCTGCTTCCCCCAGCGCCACAATCAACGGCACTGGTAACGTGCCAGAGCGGAAGCCACGCTCCTGACCGCCACCTGAAATAATTGATTTTAGACGCACCCGTGGACGACGGCGCACAAACAAAGCACCCACGCCCTTAGGCGCATAAATTTTATGGCCTGAAATGCTGAGCAGATCGATATTCATCGCCTCTACATCCAGCGGAATTTTTCCGAAAGCTTGCGCGGCATCGGTATGGAAAAACACGCCATTTTCGCGGCAGATTTTACCAATTTCCGCCAGTGGTTGAATCACCCCAATTTCGTTATGCACCGCCATAACGGATACGAGCGAGGTGGTGGGCTTAATCGCCGCTTTCAGCAGTTCCAAATCAAGCAAACCATTCGTTTGCACCG
>JBILIE010000030.1:0-10493 GCA_044350115.1 Rickettsiales bacterium | reverse complement strand
GTTTTTAATGGAACTGATTGGCGATCTTATTCCCGCTGGCGTAGTGAATGTGGTCAATGGTTTTGGCTTGGAGGCGGGCAAACCGCTGGCCGAAAGCTCCCGCATTGCCAAAGTAGCGTTTACGGGGGAAACCGGCACTGGCAGCCTGATTATGAGCTACGCCGCCAAAAATATTATCCCCGTGACGCTGGAGTTGGGCGGAAAATCGCCCAATATTTTCTTCCCCGATATTTTTGATAAAAACGACGATCTCGCTGATAAAGCCATGGAAGGTTTTGCCATGTTTGCGCTCAATCAAGGCGAGGCCTGCACCTGTCCTTCGCGTGTATTGGTGCATGAATCTATCTACGATCAATTCATGGAAAAAGCGATTGCACGCGTGGAGAAAATCACCGTCGGCAACCCGATGGAAATGACCACCATGGTCGGCGCGCAAGCCTCCGAGGAACAACTGAAAAAGATTCTCTCTTATTTCGAGATCGGTAAAAACGAAGGTGCAACCATCCGCATTGGCGGCGAGCGTTGCGAGTTGGAGGGCGATCTGAAAGGCGGCTATTATGTGAAGCCGACCATTTTCGAAGGCCACAATAAAATGCGTGTGTTTCAGGAAGAAATTTTTGGCCCCGTGGTTTCCGTCACCACGTTTAAAGAGCCAGAAGAAGCCTTGGCCATCGCCAATGATTCTCCCTTCGGCCTCGCTGGTGCGGTATGGTCACGCGACATCAACACCGCCTACCGCGCGGCACGTGGGGTGCAAGCAGGGCGCGTTTGGGTGAATTGCTATCATATGTATCCCGCTCATGCCTCCTTCGGGGGCTATAAAAAATCAGGCATCGGGCGTGAAACACATTTAATGATGTTAGAGCATTATCAGCAAACCAAATGCGTACTGACCAGCTACAGCCCCAAAGCCGCGGGGTTCTTTTAGAGAGGCGTTGAGCCTCTCTCCGAGCAAGGCGAGGCGCGAAGCGGGGGCCACCCTTGGCAAATAGGGGGGGCTTGTCCCCACGCACGGAGTGCAAAAAAGCAACGAAAAAACCGGCGAGATTGCTCTCGCCGGTTTTTTAAAATTCTGTAGCAGAACTCAGGCGCAGTTACGCAGCCAAAGGTTTCAAGTTACCTGCAGAAGTTTTGCCTTTTTCAGTCACGAGATCGTAGCTGATTTTTTGACCTTCGTTCAGACCTTTCAGGCCTGCGCGTTCAACTGCGCTGATATGTACAAACACATCCGCACCACCGTTGTCAGGTTGAATAAAGCCAAAACCTTTAGTTCCGTTGAACCATTTTACTGTACCGGTAGACATAGAGAGTATCCTTTTAACTGTTTAACAAGCCCCCATACACTATGCATGGTGACTGACAGAGTTCGCATCATAAAGGCATAAACCTTGCCTCTATTTATCAACGTCAGGGAGGGAGCCTCAGAAACCAGCAGGATTCTTAACCTTCGTGCTTCACGCACCCGACTCAAAGCCTAAACTTCAAGCCGACTTCTGTATCAATATCAAGAGTAACGACTAAACTCAGGTGGCACCATACACGAAAATACACCCTCTGCACAGGGTATTTTTTTAAGCTCGCTTTTTTATTATCACCCCCCTCATTGACAAGGGTAAATATGCTAAACTTTTGTGACGATCACAAGCAGTCCAGGGTTATTTATGAAGCCTCAACCTATTGTTTTATAGTCATCCATCCACCACCTCATCCACATCTGGCCTGCCATCGCGGCGGCGTTCGAGGGTGTCGGTGGTGGCGAGGCTTACGGCGTGGAGTTGCAGGCTCATTTTGCCGATGTCGTGCAGGTGTTTAAAATCCTGCGGATCGGGCTGGTAGCGTTTGTTGCGGATTATATCCAACATGCCTTTATTGGCCAGATGCAGAAAATCCAGTAATTGCGATAGCTTTTGCACAATATGCTCCCTCGGTTCGATTGGTGGCGGGGGAGTCAAAAAACCTACTCAAGAGAGGTTGCGTGTGTCTTTAGCTTGCGCCCGTACATACACACACGCCTCCCCGACCATTGTCGAGGAGTACATTCACGGCGTACTGTTGCCGCTTGAGTAAGAGGTTTTTGAATCCCCGAAGCCAGTTCCCAGCTTCATGCTCAAGCGTATCTTGTTATCCTTATCGGGTCAACGCCAGAAACACGCCGACATAAATGCAACATTGTGGATAAAATTGGGCATGATCTGCTCAACCCACCGAAAAAAACACAAAAATTCAGCTTTTGTTAACCGAAGTTATCCTATAAGGGGGGAGTCGGCTGAACCTGCCACTGCTCTTAGCAATGCTCCCATCCGAGCAAGGCGAGGCGCGAAGCGGGGGGATTGGGGGCTTGCCCCCATCAGCCAAATAATAACTAAGACCCAACAGAGGTTGATAAAATGGCTAACGAAAAAAATCAGAATATTCAGGACGTTTTCCTCAATACCCTTCGTAAAAAGAAAGTCCCTGTGACGGTCTTCCTCGCCAGTGGCGTGAAATTGCAGGGTAACATCACCGGTTTCGACAATTTCTGCATCACGCTGCGTCGTGGCCCACAAATGCAGTTGGTGTATAAACATTCCATCGCCACGGTCGTCCCTGCGGGTCCTGTCAGCTTCTATGAAGGCGAAGATCCCGATAGCGCCGAAGCCGCCGCATTGGATTCCTCCTATCCGATTGAGTAGCATGAAGTTGCATCTTGAAATTCTGCCAGAAGCGCAACAGCGCGTCTGGGCTGAATTGCGAGATATTCCTGCCCAATTCACGCTTTATGGTGGCACAGCCATTGCGCTACAACTAGGGCATCGGCAATCGATTGATTTTGACTTTTTCAGTAGCGAGGCTTTCGATCCTGCAACGCTTTATCGTCGCTTACCCCTGCTGCAAAACGCGCATATTCTTCAACAGGATAAAAACACGCTCACTTGCTTGCTGGATCGGGGCGGCAATGTGCAGATCTCTTTCTTCTTTCCGCCTTCACTAAAATGCCTACAGCCAACGCATTTTATTACTGAGAACGGTATCAAGATCGCCTCACTGCTTGATCTCGCTGGTACCAAAGCAGAAGTCGTGCAACGCCGTGCGGAAATAAAAGACTATCTCGATTTAGATGCGCTCATGACGTCTGGAATTACGCTGCCAATGGCGATTGCCGCTGCTTGCAAAATCTGGGGAGAGCGTTTTAATCCTCAAATCACCCTCAAAGCACTCAGCTATTTTGGCGATGGCGATGTCGCCACCTTGTCGGAAGAGGTCAAACAGCGTATAGTGAAGGCTGTAAAGTCCACTCATTTAGACAACTTACCCACACTCTGATGCAGCCCCTCCCCCTCACATCCGAACTTGCCCATGTTTCTCGTCGCACCGTCTGGTTCAAACCGCCAGAGGAGGCACTGGATTACCCCGAGCATTTCATCGCCCATGTGCTCACTTATGGCATGTTTGGGGACGTACAAACTTTGCGTAAATATGTTTCCGACGATGATCTGCGCGAAGCACTCGCCCACGCTCCTGCGGGGGTATTTGATGCTCGCTCTTGGGCCTATTGGCATATAATGCTGGGGCAATATCCCGCCCCGCCTATGCCTGTGCGGAAGTTTAACTAAGCGCGGATTTTGCCTTGCGCGCTTGGGCCATATTTTGACCACAACGCCCAGCCCGCTACCACCGCGCCGATGACGATGCTTGTCGTGCCGACAAAACTCAGACCGCTGCCTTTTTTCTTTTTTGGCTCTGCGCCTGCCTCGGTAGGTTCCTGCTTTTTCTCAGCCGATTTCCCCGCCGCATGTGCCACCAGCCCCGCCACGACCAACCCGCCGCCGATCATTAGGTTGCGGTTGGATTTTTTGTCTTTTTCTTCGGTCGTTTTTTTGGCAACGGAATCGATAATTTCGTTGTATTTGGTAACGTTATCACTACCGAGGGCGTCGTAAATTTCTGCGGCGGCGTGTTGTGCTGCTTTTGGGGGCAATTTTTTCCCTTCAGAAGACATCTCTATCTTTTCCGCAACGAAAGTCGCCACGGAAAGACGCAAATCTTTTTTCTTTTCATCCGTAAGTGGCTTGCGCTTCTCTTTCAGGTTCTCACCCAGAGCCTTCATCATCGCTGCATAGGCGGGCATTTCGAGATGTGTTTCGGAAATAAAGGGATGATTTACTAAAGTCGCCTCATGAATCATCGCGTCGATCACTGCGTCTTTTCCTGCATCATCGATCGTATACTGACCGCCAATCATTGGCACATTTTTATTCTTAAGAATTTGATCTTTTACGAATAGGAACGCATCTATCTCATCAGAAGAAAGTGTGTTTTCGCTAAAACGCTGATTTGCTCGTTCCTCCAGAGAATTAAACACGCCATCTTGTTTTATCTCTCCCATCAACCGCGCAATCTCCTCGGAATCACCCTTCAATGCGTCAAAGACATTGTCGTATTTTTTAGGAGACGAAGATTTATCTGTTTTTTTTGTGCCAGAATCCCAGAAAAACATCGTCGGCGGCAATACAGGCTTGCCATTTGATGACTCTGACCAATCCCAAATATCGCTTGCAAAGAAGCCTAAATCAAACAAAAAATCACCTGCGTCCATTAATCTTCTCCTAATTTCCAATTCCCCCACACTCTACCACCCCACCATTACAGTTTGATGACAGTGGCGCGAAAAATTCTCGCTGCTATAAGGGGAACATGACTCAATCCTCCCGCTGTGGGATCATAATCCCCCTCCATCTGAATAAAGACGAACGCGGAGCCGAAAGCCGCGCTGAGGAGGCCATTGGCCTTGCTGCCGCGATCGATTTACAAGTCGCATTTGTCGAAACACAGCAATTGCAGGCCAAGCGTTCCGCCACCCTTTTCGGCAAAGGCAAGGTCGAAGAAATCGGCGAGATTGTGGCGGCGGAAGAAGTTTCGTTGATGATTGTGGACGATTCACTCTCGCCCATCCAGCAGCGCAATTTGGAAAAAGCATGGGGCTGCAAGGTGATTGACCGCACTGCTTTAATCCTCGAAATTTTTGGTGCCCGCGCCCGCACGCGTGAAGGCGTGTTGCAGGTGGAACTCGCCTCGCTGAATTATCAAAAAGGCCGCCTTGTGCGTAGCTGGACGCATTTAGAGCGCCAGCGCGGCGGCTTCGGCTTCCTCGGCGGCCCTGGTGAAAGCCAGATTGAAACCGACCGCCGCCTCATCAGCGAGCGCATCGTCAAAATCAAAGCCGAGCTGGAACGCGCTACCAAAACCCGCCGCCTCCAGCGCGAGAATCGACGCGCCGTGCCGTATCCCATCATCGCGCTGGTGGGCTACACCAATGCAGGGAAGTCCTCGCTCTTCAACCGCCTGACGAATGCGGATGTGCTGGCAGAAGATAAACTCTTCGCCACGCTCGACCCCACCATGCGCGCCATCAAACTGCCCAGCGGCCTCAAAGCGATTTTGTCTGACACCGTAGGGTTTGTCTCCAACCTCCCGCATGAGCTGGTCGCCGCTTTCCGCGCCACATTAGAGGAAGTCATCGAGGCAGATTTGATCCTCCATATCCGCGACATCGCCTCGCCAGATAGTGAAATGCAAAAGAAGGATGTGGAAGAAATCCTCGCGCAACTCCTCAGCGAAGAATCGCTGAACCATCATGTGCTGGAAGTACATAATAAAATTGATCTGCTGAAGCCCGAATCCCAAATGCCCAATGCCCAGCTAGGAATTTCCGCCCTCACTGGCGAGGGTGTCGAAAACCTCCTGCGCCAAGCCGATGAAAAATTGCAGCAATTGCTAGGCTTCAAACGCCAGCGCATCACCCTCCCCGCCGCCGACGGCAAACGCATCGCATGGCTACACGAACACGCCAATGTACTCAGCCAGCAATTAAACGAAGAAGAAATCACCCTCGAAATCGCCATCACCGACGAAGACTGGGAGCGATTCGGGCGGGTTTAGGTGGCGGCGGCGACTGCAGGAGTTTCTGCTGTCGGAGGACCGCTTCTTTTGTTAGGAGCACCGCCACGACCACGACCACCACCTTGTTTCTGAGATTTATCAGAACCCATGTCTGGAAGCGTTGCATTATCACTAACGCCCTTTTGACTCGCTTTTTCTTCTAAATCTTTTCTTAACAACATCAAATCTCTTGTCATCTCTATAGCGCGTTCTGGTGTATCTACTTCCAATTTGACATCACCCACTTGCACAAGGAATTTCTGCCCTGCAGGTTTATCCTTGTTTTGCTCCGCAACCTGCTGCACCGCAGAAAACTCTGTTTGTAAATCGTCCACTTTCGGCTTCAGTTTTTCCTCTGCCGCCTTCGCATCAGCGAGCGTTTGCGTTTCGTCTTTGGCCAACTCCGCTTTCGCCTCGCCGAATAGACTCTCGATAAATCCCGTCAATGTGCCTTGCTTCAGCCCAAACGAGCTTTCAATCCCCGCCATAAAGCCGCTGACTTTTCCCATCACATTATTACGCGTTTCGGGGTCATCCAGCCCTTTGCCACCATTCACACCTTTGGCAACGAGGTTACTGATAAAATAGGCGTTCACACCCTTCGCCGCAATATTAGGCAAACGAATATTCAATACATTCTGCAATCCCACTTTAACCGCCATCAATGTTTCAGGATGCTTCAATCCTTTTGCTGGATCGTTAATCATCCCATTGATGTTATCAAACGTAGATTGAAACAGATTAAACTGGCTGGTTAAGCCTTGAGCATCAGTCATAAAAACACCTCTTCTATTGTCTGAGGATATCACGATGATATTACACTTTTATGACGATTTTGCAGATTTTTTTTAATGGGATCCTCCCCAAACCCCACGCTTCGCGCCTCGCCTTGCTCGGTTTGGTGTTCAACTTGCAAGATAGAGTCTGGCCTCCGCCCGTCTGCGTGCCAGCAATCCTACGAGCTTTCTTCCCCCTACCCAGCACCATTTAAGCAGCTCAGGCGGCACCTCGTCGTGCTCCCCTCGGTTGATTTTACGCCGCAAAGTGGAGCGTTGCAATGCCCCGCCACCAAGGTTGAAGGCGAAACTCACCAGCGCGTCAAACTGTCCATCCATCAGCGGTACAGTGATGAGCCGCAACACCGATTGCTCGGCACTCACCACGTCGCGCCTGAGTATCTCCACGGCTTCTTCGCGTGAAATACCAGCGGAAGAAAACACCTCGCCTTGCCGTATCACATGGCCAAAACCAATCGTGCGAATCCCCGCTGGGCAAAGATACGCCGTGGGGCTAAAACCCTCATAATATTTAATCAGCTCGATGCCTTGAAGGGTGATGTGACGCATAGCTACTTCCGCACCTTCGCCATCGCCCGCTGCCCAAAATAAAAACTGATAATACCCACAAAAATAGCGCGGTCTTCATCTTGCCAGAGGATGTAGATCGAGGCGGGGATGGTGTCATCAATCAAACTGAATTGCAGCAATTTGGTGAGCGCATAAAGCGCAAAGAACGCATAGGCCAGCAAGGGGCGTACTGTGCCATTGAGCGCATCCAACCAATGAATGCCTGTGCTGTAAGTTTTATACAATGCTTGCGATTCGGAGATATCCGCCGTGGCTCAAATTTCTTCCAATTTATTGCTATGCCCTTGCGCCTGTTGCGCCAGTTGCAGTTCGAGTATTTTGAGTTCATGTTTGCGATCCTGATTATCTTTAAACAGCTTCAGAACATCGGGAAAAGCCGAGCCAAAAAAGCCCAGCAGAGAGCTAAGAAGGGTGATCATAAAACACTCCGTGATTAGCGCTTTAGCGCATCTAATTTCTGTTCAATCCGCTGCGAGGATTCGCGCAGGCCAGAAACTTTTTCTTCCACACGGCTCACGCGATCGATAAGTGTTGTGTTCTGCATAAGCTGATTTTCCAGCACATTCACGCGAGTTTCCAACTGCGCCGCCCACCAGATAACGGCAAAAGTCTGCATCACCATCGCCACAATCACGGCAACGGGGATATGTTTATCAATTTTCCATTCTTGCATAACGATACTCCAATATGAATAATTAGCAGTGTATGAGGTGCTAAGCAGGTGCTAATGTGCTTCGATCTGAGCACTTCAGCACGTCCAGCACTCTTCCAGCACCAATCTACCAGCTCCACGCGCCGCGTGATTCCAGATACTGCACTGTCACACGCACTTTTCCGCCTGTGAAATTCGCACCTCCCGCAGTGAACATGAGCGCGGTATTGGCGTAATAGGCGTAAGGATGCTGCGTCATGCCGATATTGGTTGTATCCAGTGCAATACCGAGCGCATTACCATAGCGCGTTGCGTCACCGCTTACACCAACCGCAAAACTTGTCGCTCCCGTAATCGCGAGCGTCACGCGGCTATTGACCGCAATCACCAATGCCCGATCAGGGATAGTAATGGAGCTGGTCGTTGTCGCACCAGAGAGTGTCACTTCCTCCTCCTTCTGACTCACACGCAGATACTCGCCGCTATCGCGCATCAGCAAACCAAACTCCACCCATGCCGTACCGTTATAGCAATAGCGCGTATCATCGGCTTCATTGATCACATCCAGCCATTTAAACGGCACATAAAACAACCAACCATTCTCGCTATTATAAGCGATTTTGTTGCTATGCCCCACAAACACACCCGTAGGCGCACTGCCAATAATATGGCAATGGCCAATCGTGGGAGAGCTAGGCGGGGTGTTAATATTCATGCTCTGCACCACAGGACGCATCAACGCATCCAGCGCATTCAGCGCGTTATTATGAGTAACTTCTTTCTGCGCCTGCGCGGTTTGAATAAACGGCAGGGCAAGACGTGGCGTAGTATTGGGCATAAGATTTCCTTGGGTTTTCTGAATTAAAAAAAAGAGAACATAAAAAAAGGCACAAAAAAAACCCGCGAGAAGCGGGTTTGTTTTGAGTGGCGGCACGCAATAGAGTTGTCTTTTAGGAATTAAAATCGCAAAACCATAATGAATACCCGAGGCATTTAGTATGTTATTGAAAATTATAAAAATAAAAAATTATTTAGTTGTAATTCTTAGGAGGAAAGTACAACCTAGAAGAGATATTGATTGTATAAATTAAAAAATGGAAAATACATTATGAGCGATAACCTAAGCGAACGCCTCGCATTTCTTGGCATTGATGAAGAAGTGCGGGCATCGCTGCGCGAAGCCAAGCCATTTATCGATGCGGCATTGCCCGGTATTCTGAGTGGCTTTTATGGTCATATTGAAAAATTCCCCCAAGTAGCAAAGATGTTTACCGGTGGTCAGACGATGATAGATCGCGCCAAAGGCATCCAAGCATCGCATTGGGCATTAATTACGACAGCCAAGTTTGATGAAAACTATGTCGCTTCGGTAAGAAAAATTGGCCAGGTGCATAACCGTATCGGCCTGGAGCCGCGCTGGTATATTGGTGGTTATAATTTTATTACTTGCGCCCTTTATGAAGCGGTGTCTGCACATCTGAAGGACAGCACATTTAAAAGTGTTGTCGATAAACGAAATGCTTGGCTTACAGCACTCAACCGCGTGGTCATGCTGGATATGGATTTTGCTATCAGCATCTACTTGGAAGAAGGCAAGCGCGAGCGCAAAGAGTTGCTTGATAAACTGGCCGAAGATTTTGAATCCAGCGTCAGCGGTGTTATCACTGAGGTGGCCACCTCTGCCAGCGATATGCAACATAGCGCGGAGGCACTCACTAACATCGCAAAAGAATCAAAAGAGAAGGCAATGATTGTTGCCGCAGCGGCGACAGAAACTTCGCAAACATCGTCGGGTGTGGCTTCCGCATCGGAAGAATTATCCGCTGCTATCCGTGAGATCAGTTCACAGATTCAGCAGTCCAGCACGGTTACAAAGCATGCAACAGATATGGCAAATACTGTTAGCATCTCCATGGCATCTTTACTTGAACAAACGGCAAGTATCAGCAAAGTCACGGAATTCATCAATAATGTGGCAGGGCAGATAAATTTGCTGGCGCTGAACGCAACTATTGAATCCGCGAGAGCAGGTGATGCGGGAAAAGGCTTTGCAGTCGTTGCGTCAGAGGTAAAAAATCTGGCAGGCCAAACCACAAAGGCATCCGAAGAGATTGGCCAGCAGGTTCAGCGAATTCAAGCCGCATCCACACAGACTGAAAGCCAAATCAAGCAGATCGTTGATATTATAGGACAGATCAATGCAAATATTTCTTCAATAGCAGCAGCTGTCGAAGAGCAATCGGCGGCAACCAATGAAATTGCCAAAAATGTAACTGGCACGTCCGAAGCCTCGAATGAAGTATCTCGTAATATTGTGATCGTCGAGCAAGGCGCCGAGCAAACTACTGCTTCATCCACCGAAGTGCTAAATTCTGCAGCAAAACTAACCACGCAGACCAAACTTCTGCGTCAGAAGGTGGATGAGTTCCTGAGCACAGTAAAATCGGCTTAGTGGGGCAACCCTAAGCGGCTTGGACCAGCTTTTTTTGGGGGTATGCAGACACTATATGGTCTGCTGCCCTCAAAAGCTCGTTATCTGATGGCATCTCATCTTT
>JBILIE010000203.1:0-3461 GCA_044350115.1 Rickettsiales bacterium | reverse complement strand
AGTGTCTTGCCCGAAGCGGGTTTTGATATCAGTGATTTCTTTGGCAATCGCTTTCCAGCGTTTGGTATCGGAAGCGAGCAGGGCTTGCAGCGCGGCTTGCTCTTTGCTGAGTCCGTCATGCTCTTTGCGGATTTCAAATTCTTCCAGCTTACGCAACTGGCGCAAACGCATATTCAAAATGGCTTCCACCTGTAGTTCGGTGAGATCCCACTTTTGCATCATTTTTGTTTTGGGATCGTCTTCTTCACGAATAATGCGGATCACTTCATCGAGATTGAGAAAGGCAATCAGCAACCCGCCGAGGATTTCCAAACGTCGCGCAATTTGTTCCAAACGATAATTGCTGCGGCGTACTAATACTTCATGACGATGAGCAAGGAATGCTTGCAATACATCTTTTAGGCTCATGACTTGCGGCACGCCATCGGCTGTCAATACGTTCATGTTGAGGTTAAAACGATTTTCTAATTCAGTGACATGGAACAGTGATTCCATCAACATTTCAGGCTCAACCTGCCGCGTTTTTGGCTCCAGAATCAGGCGAATATCTTCCGCCGATTCGTCGCGGATATGTCCCAGCAGCGGCAGCTTTTTATTGCGATACAGCTCTGCCATTTTCTCAATCAAACGCGATTTTTGCACTTGATACGGAATCTCGGTGATCACAATTTGCCAGAGTCCGTGGCTGAGTTTTTCTACTTCCCATTTCGCGCGGGTGCGAAACGCGCCGCGACCTGTTTCATAGGCATGCAGCATCGCTTCAGGTGATTCGACAATCGTGCCGCCAGTAGGAAAATCGGGGCCTTGCACGAACTGCATCAGATCTGCGGTGGCGGCCTGAGGCTTTTCGATCAGATGCAATAACGCATCGCATAACTCCCCAGCATTATGCGGAGGAATCGAAGTTGCCATGCCCACCGCAATGCCTTCAGAACCATTTGCCAAAAGATTCGGAAAGGCAGAAGGAAGCACTATTGGTTCTTCTTCACTCCCGTCATAAGTGGGACGGAAATCAACGGTATCGTCTTTGATATTTTCCAGCAGGGTCATCGCCACGGCGGTCAATTTGGCTTCAGTATAACGCATTGCGGCAGGGTTATCGCCGTCGATAGAACCAAAATTTCCCTGACCTTCGACCAGAGGATAACGCACGGCAAAACTCTGTGCCAAGCGCACCATCGTATCATACACCGCGACATCGCCATGCGGGTGGTATTTACCGATCACGTCACCGACCACGCGGGCGCATTTTTTATAGCCGCTGGCGGGGTCGAGCTTCAGTTGCATCATCGCCCACAACAAGCGCCGATGCACTGGCTTCAACCCGTCACGTACGTCGGGTAGTGAGCGGCTAGTGATGGTGGACATCGCATAGGCTAAATAACGCTCACCGAGCGCGTCTTTAAACGGCACGATTTCAATAGGGTGATCAGCAGTAGGAGGATTCTTGGATTTGGTCATGCACCCCTTATAGCGACAGAAAGGCTAGGATTCAAGCGGGTTTGGCAGGAAAAAATTACAAAAAATCACACTCCGCATAAGCGGCGGTAGCCGCGCAATTGCGGAGTCTCTATCAGGGAGATTCCGCAACTGCGGCCTTACGGCCTTGTGCGGAATGTGAGTGTGGTAAATGAAGGCTGTCAATAGCTTGGCCGATCATTGAAATTATACTGCTGCCATGTGTCTTGAAAGCAAGGCGGCAAGCCTGTTGCGTGTGGCGGGCATTTGTTTGTGATGCGCTTCTAGCATGCGGTGTTCAAGGAAGTAGCCAGTTAAGCGAAGGCCATCGGCAATATCAAATTCACCATAAAAATCAGGAAGCCTGAATAGCTTGTCCTTATATGGTTCGCCCGCTTCGGCGCAGACGGCGCGGCCTGATTTAGGGGAAACATAGATCAAATTCTCGCTTGTATCGGTGGCGGCGCAGGATTCTAGATCTAGCCCGAAGCCACTTTCGGTGAGGATGGTCAGCTCTAATTTCACATAGGCCTCCTGCCACGGCAAATCGTGTTTCAGGCGCTGGAGGAGGTAATAGAGATGGTCATATAACACAGGGTGAGGGTCGTGTTCGGCGAGGCCTAATTCGCTGAGCGCGAGCGCTGAAGACATTGCCAGCAGCTTTGCCTGATCTTGCATAAAAAATGCGGCGACGGGTTCCTCCAACTCGCTATGGAGGTTGCCGAGCTGGTCTTCCGTGCGCGCATTCCATAGCGCTTGTACGATGTTACCCACCTGATAAATTCCGCGATTAGCTTTGCTCATTGCCCCACGCACCGCGCCAGAATAGATCCCCTGCTCGCGGCTAAAAAGCTTTACCACTGCTCCGCTTTCGCCGAACTTATGGACACTCAGGATGATTGCTTGGTCACTCCATCTCATATTTTTTTTGAGGGGGTCTTAACCCCCTGTTACCCCCGCCGCTTCGCGCCTCGCACTTGCTCGGATCTCCAAAGCTTCTCCTCTTATACCCTAAACTCATAAGGAAAAAAGCGGCTTTTATAAACTCTATTGATTTGATGGGAATTAAAGTATAGTCATCTGATGTAGTTTCTGGGGGAGATGCAATAAATGCTGTCAATGAAAGCCAAATATGCGCTCAGGGCGTTGATCGTGCTGGCGATTGATGAAAAGAAAATGCAGCAATCCAAAGTGATTGCCAAGCGTGCCGATGTGCCTTCCAAATTTTTGGAAACGATTTTGGCAGAATTGCGCGGGCGTGAGCTTCTGGAAAGCAAGCGTGGTATTTTCGGCGGATATTTTTTGGCGAAGCCTGCGAGTGAAATTAAAATAGGCGATATTGTGCGATTGATAGATGGGCCGCTTGCGCCGCTGCATTGTGCCAGCGTGAATTACTATAAAAAATGTGATGATTGCGAAGACGAGCATACCTGCGTTATCCGCAAAATGATGGTACAGGTACGTGATGCAATCTCAGATGTATTAGATAAGCAAAGTCTGGCTGATATGCTCGCACTTTCGCCGAATCAAAAACAAAATATCTTTTGGTAACAAGGAGAAGATATGTCTATATTACAAAAAATCAAAGCGGCGTGGAAAAAGATTGAGCCGTATTTCACCGAGCATCCTGCCACAGCGGACGAAACCTATTTTCAGCATTTGGTATTTACCCTGAAAATGGGCTTTAGATTTATTTATGCAGGGTTGGCGATTTTAGTGCATGGGGTGCTTCCATTTACTTTTGTACGCACTGCCAGCAACGAGATTATCCGCTCTTATAGGATTATGCGCACACGCGTTCCTAAAAGCGAGCAGATTGCCGCTGAAGAACAGGAAAATCACTACCATGGCGCATAAACAGAATGATTCCAGAGCATTAACTGAGCAAGCAGCTCACTCTATCGAAATCGTGGGAGGTGGTTTCAGCGGCCTGATGGTGTTGACGCATCTGGTGCGCGAGTCAACTCATCCTTTGCAGATTAATTGGTGTGAACCCAGTGGTG
>JBILIE010000201.1:0-3466 GCA_044350115.1 Rickettsiales bacterium | reverse complement strand
AAATTGGCGGCACTCAAACCAGAGAAAACAAAACTCTCTGATATTGTGGGTAAAGGCTATGTGGCAATTACTTTAGATCAAGGCAAAGAGCCGTATCAGGGTATTGTGGAGCTCAACGGAGAGAGCCTGACTAAAACGGTGCAGGATTATTTCACTCAATCAGAACAAAGCGGCGTGATGCTCAAAATCACCGTAGGAAAAACGCGTGAAGACCAATGGCGCGCAGGCGGAATTTTATTGCAACATATACCCGAAGAAGGCGGCAATGTTCCCCTCGCAGTGGAAGTCAAAGCGCGCACCGAGAATGATACACCCGAAGAGCAATGGACACGTGCTTGTGTGTTAGCTGGTACCGTCAAAGACACCGAGCTGTTGGATCAATATCTGCCGCCACCGCAATTGCTGTATCGTCTGTTTAACGAAGACGGAGTATGGGTTTACGGCGCGGTAGAGGTAGAAGAAAAATGCCGTTGTTCACGCACAAAAATCTCTAAAACTTTAGCCTCTTTCCCAAAAGACGAAGTGGAAGAGTTTATTGTGGATGGGGTAGTTTCTATTAACTGTCAATTTTGTAATAACGCAGAAGTTTTTACTGTGAATGAGTTGGCGGCGCTTTATCAGGATTCTCCGCCAGCTGGTCAATCATCCATCCCGTGAGATACGCATAGCCGCCACGCGCAATCAGTTGATTGAATGGATGAGTATAGGTTTGTGAAAGTGGTATTTTACCAAGGGTGATTTCCTCAATTTTCCATCCCACCAAATCTTGCTTGAGGCGATAGGTGAGCGGGAGGGCATGTGGTTTCGCTGGTAACAAAGTATAAGCGGTTGCTTCCAGCAAACGTGGCTGGGGGAGTTCCACAAAGATATCGTTATTTTCGTCTGGCGTGTGGGGTTTAAGCGAAATATCAAGGTTGCAATAGCTCCCCTCTTTTCGGGCGGTCAGGGGATGAGTTTTGCTCAAAAATTTCATAAAATAGGTATTAAAATCAGTTCGCTCACTTAGCGTAGCCACATCCCATCGCGCTCCAATAATAAACCCAAAATCGGGCAGCCCCTGAGTAAGAATCTGTAACCTTGCCGCCTGGGTGGAATCCAATTTTTGCCCTGTAATAGCTTCAAAATCTTCGATATTTTGAGGGGGTTCCTGCTGTTGCAGCTGACGCAACCAGAGCTGACAATGCATTCCCGCCAGCGTCGCAACATCATGCATCACATCACTCGCAGAATGGGCAGAAAAAGGGATGATAATGCTTACGCTCATCAGCAGAATTTTTAGCCATTTCATCATTACCTCCACAATGCACGATAGTGTTTAGCAAACAGTATGCAAGGATCGATCACAACGGTGTTAAATGGCATTTAAATATCGTAATATACCTTTTGCGCTGGCAAAAGCACTGCTGAAGCAGGCTTGTAGCAGATAGCCACCAGTGGGCGCTTCCCAATCCAACATTTCGCCAGCGACGAAAATACTGCTGAGATTATTCAGCATAAAATCATTATTTACTGAACTTTGAGTGATGCCGCCTGCGCTGGAAATGGCACGCGAAATGCCTGCCGTGGCGGTGAGAGTGAGGGGAATGGATTTTAGTTGTGTGGCTAAGAGTTCCCCACTAGCTTTGTGGAGTTGTTCTGGCGGGGTGGTCTCGTGTAATAAGGCAATGGCCAGTGGAGAGAAGCCAGCGCCACGCAGCCCCGTGCTGAATGATTTACTGCCACGTTTGGCGCTTAGTTTTTGTGTGAGTGCAGAAAGTGTCATATTAGGGCGCAGATCAAGGTAGATATGGGTGCTTCCATTCTTTTCAATGGCATCGCGCAGGCTGGCAGAGAGTGCATAAATCGCGCCGCCTTCGATTCCGTTAGCCGTAATCATCGCCTCGCCTTGATGGGTGCGGTTTTGATGCGTAAGTGCGATAGATTTCAGCGGAGTTCCTGCAAAGCGATCGCGGAAATAGGCAGACCACGTGAGTGCAAAACCGCAATTTGCAGGTTTAAGTGGCGCAATTTCAACGCCTTTGGCATAGAGAATATCCACCCATCCACCATCCGACCCCAGCCGTGGCCACGATGCCCCACCGAGCGTAAGCAAGGTGGCATCGGGTGTAACAAAAACAGATTCATGATGAGCATTGGTAAAGTGTAGCTTATTATCTTTCCAACCCTGCCAACGATGGCGCGTATGGAGCATCACACCCAAACTCTCCAGCCGTCTTAGCCATGCGCGCAGCAGGGGCGCAGCTTTCATGCTTTTGGGAAAAATCCGCCCACTGCTACCAATAAAAGTTTCTTCGCCTAAATCATCACACCATGTGCGTAGTGCCTCGGGTGGGAAAGCGTGAATTATTGGTGCAAGCCATGCTTCAGCAGCGCCATACCGTGTCAGGAATTGCTCTAGTGGTTCGCTATGGGTAAGGTTAAGGCCACCACGCCCTGCGAGCAGAAATTTGCGTGCAGGGCTAGGCATCTGATCATAAATAGTCACACGGCAACCTGCTTGCGCCAGTTGTTCTGCTGCGAATAATCCCGCAGCGCCCGCGCCGATAATGGCGATATGTTTTTTAGGTGCGTTCAAAGCATGCCACCAATTCGAGATGCGTGCTCCAGTAGAATTGATCGACGGGAGTGAGTTGTGTGAGAGCGTAGCCGCCATGAAGCAAGGTTTTTGCGTCGCGCTCAAAGGTGGAGGGATTGCAAGATACCATCACCAGTTTTTTGATGATACTTTGCGCGAGTTGTTGGCATTGCGGGGATGCGCCATTATGCGGTGGGTTGATGACTGCGCCGTCGAATGCCGCAAGCTCTGATGCCGTAAGCGGTGATTTAAAAAGATCCTGTGTTTGTGCATTCACAATGAGATTATTTTTGAGTGCGGCATTGTGCAATGCCGCGATCATTTCTGATGATCCTTCATAAGCTGATCTTACGGCAAGCGGAAAGGTAAAAGTTCCGCAACCGCTGTAAAGATCGACGATAGATTCACAACCATTCAAATGCTGTTTCACGAGCGCTTGCATGGCATTCTGTGCTTTTTCGCTCGCTTGTAAAAAGGCTTCTGGTGGAAGTTCTACGACGATATCGCTAAATGTAATGAGAGCATTGCCCCCTGCGACACGTTGGCCATTTTCGCAAACGCGCACGATATTGTGTGTGGCAAAAAAATCGAGCAGGAATTGTTTGTCAGAGGTTTTAAGGGGGGATTTAGTCGTGAATGAAACGTCTAATCCATCACGCAAAAGAGTGATGCGAAATTCTTCAATCAGGCTTGGTTTTTTGAGTGTTTGCAGGCAAGCGCGCAGCGGCTCGATGAGCGCAACAATCTCTGGTCGCAGCACAAAGCATTGTTGAATGTTGATAATCTCATGGCTGTGATAGGCGTTAAAGCCAAGGCTCACTCTGCCTTTGTCAACCGCTATCCGAAAGCTGGCACGACGGCGCTCACCCTTACCGACAGCAATCATTGGCT
>JBILIE010000029.1:0-10581 GCA_044350115.1 Rickettsiales bacterium | reverse complement strand
ATATCCGAGAATGCACCCATCATTTTGCCGATCCACCGCAAGATGGACCAAACTTTTGAAGCCGCCCGCAAAGGCGAAAAAATCGGCACGACTGGGCGCGGCATTGGCCCAGCTTATGAAGATAAAATTGCACGGCGCGGCTTGCGTGTGTGCGATCTGACAGATCCCTCCTTGCTCAAAGAAAAGCTGGAGGCAATTTACGATCATCACAACACGATGCTTAAGGCCTTTAGCATCGCAACAGAATCCGTGCAGGAAGCACTCGATGGCCTCAATTCCATCCGCGAAGAAATTGTGAGCTACGCTGCGCCGACATGGCTGCTGCTCGATCAACTCCGCAAAGAAAACAACCGCATTTTGTTTGAAGGCGCGCAAGGGGCAATGCTCGATGTTGATTACGGCACCTATCCTTACGTTACCTCCTCCAACACTCAAGCAGGTGCGGCGGCGACTGGCAGCGGTATGGGGGTTGGCAATCTGGGTTATGTGCTCGGCATCACCAAAGCCTACACCACCCGCGTGGGCAGCGGCCCCTTCCCGTCTGAACAAGATAATGAAGTCGGTGAAACTCTAGGCCGAATTGGTCACGAATTTGGCACCGTCACAGGGCGCAAACGCCGCTGCGGCTGGTTTGATGCTGTTATGGTGCGTCAGGCCATCAAAATCGGCGGCATCAATGGTATTGCACTCACTAAAGTCGATGTATTAGACGGCTTTAAGGAAATAAAAATCTGCACTGGCTACGAGCATGATGGGCATTTATACGACTACTACCCCGCTAATTCACGCATTCAGGCTGAAATCAAACCAATTTATGAAACCATGGAAGGCTGGGGTGGCACCACTCACGGCGCAAGAAGCTGGAACGATCTTCCCGCACAGGCCATCAAATATATTCGCCGCATTGAGGAATTAATTGAGTGCCCCGTGGCCATGCTCTCCACCAGCCCCAAACGTGAAGATACGATTTTAGTTCACGATCCGTTTCTTTATCGCTAAACTCCCTAAAAATATGATTCTTATCCGCGCTAATCAAAAATTAAGAACATGCGGGTATGAGGAGAATGGGGGAATACCTCCATCCGAATGAATAAGGGGAGAATATGACTGAGGCTGCAACCGCACCATCTGCTGAAACAGAAGAAATTTCGTCAGAAGATTTTCTGGCGGATTATTCGGCACCTGCGGTCAATGCACCGAAAGATCTTGTTGCGGGACGCTATCGCATTTTGCTCGCGCAGCCGTTGCCAGAATTCAACAAAAAACTCGCTCTGGCCTATGCAGTAGAAGATATTGAGGGCAAGAATACCGATGCTTATGCGTTAATTTGCGACAATACGATGCCCTATCGTATGAAAGGGATTGAAGCACTCTCCGAGGCTGTTCCCCCTGTGCTTCCTGCGTGTTATGCCGCCGCACCGACCCCCCTCTCCGCCCCTGCAGAAACGCGCATGGTGATGGTGGTACAGAAGCCTACAGGGCAAAAATTAAGCTCATTAATAGCAGCAAATGGGCCGCTTTCGGATAGATTTATTATCGATAAAATATTGAAACCTCTTATCGACGGGCTGCTTTTTCTCGAAAAATACAAAATCAATCACGGCTGCATCAATCCAGACACACTTTACTTCGGTACCGAATTAAAAATTGATGAGCCGATCTCCGAACCCTCTGGTTACAGCCAGAATTATTTTTATGAGCCACCCGAGCGGCTAATTGCTGATGCCAGCGGCAAAGGCAGCGGCAGCACCGCGACGGATGCTTATGCGATAGCAGTGCTGGCACTCTATCTTAGTTTGGGGAAACTACCCATTCAACAGCTCACTAAACTTCAATTAGAAGATCGCCTGCTCAAAATGGGCTGCTATCATGCTTTTGCTCACAATATTGATCCAAGCCCTGCGTTATTTGACCTGCTGCGCGGTGCTCTAAGCGATAATGTGAATGAGCGCTGGGGATGCGAGCAAATGAGCGCATGGTTAAACGGCAAACGATTTAACCTTATTTTACCCTCCATCCCTACCGACTCCAGCCGCTCCTTTAGTTTCGGTGATCTGGAGTTTTCAAATTATCGTGCCTTGGCGCAAAGCCTCTACCGTCAATGGGATAATGTGAAAACACAGCTCTCCGCCGCCAAGATGGTGAAGTGGATGGAGCTAAATGCGAGTAAGGCAGATGCTGCAGACGCAATCAGCAATCTTCTCTATAACTTCAGCGAACATGCAGACAGCACCCCTGCATTAACCGATCAAGAAGTCATGAAAGTGATTGCCATTCTCGACCCAGAAGGCCCAATGCGTTATAAAGAGGCCTCTGTCAATATTGATGGATTAGGCAAAGCCTTCGCTGAATGTTTTCGTGATAAAAATAATCTGCGCCGCCAACATCTCATTGCGATGATCGAAAGTGGCCTGCCCGCATTACTAAGTGACCATATTGAAGCAACAGGAAACTCCCTTGCAACTAATGCTCTCTGGCGACTGCAAAAGCTACGCAATGTTTTGCAACTTAAAGGGCTGGGCTATGGGGTGGAGCGGATTCTTTATAGCCTCAACCCTTCTTTACCCTGCCAAAGCCCTCTGGTATTAAAGCATCATCCCATCACGCTGATGGACACGCTCACAGTAATCGATCGCATCGCCAAAGAAGCGATGAAAAAATCTTCTCTGATCGATGTCCATCTCGCGGCATTTCTGACCTGCAAGATGGAAATCACTAAGGAGTTGCGCGTGCTGGAATTGGCAGGGCATCCCGATTTATTTATCGACCAGCGACTCATCACCCTCAAACTGCTTGCGATGGCACAACAAAAAGCAGGCAATCCTCCCCTCAAAGGGCTGGCATTCTGGGCGTTGGAAATGGTGACGCCCATTGTCCAGAAAATACACCATAAAAGTAACCGAGAAACGCTGACAAAAGAACTTACCAAAGCGGCGAAAACCGGCATCTTAGAAAAAATTGCTTTCCTGCTTTTCAAAGAAACCATCTATTCTCAGGATCGTATTGAATATGATCGCGCAAAACTGCTCTACGCGCACTACCAGAATATGATTGCGGGGCATAAAGACTCCACCCGCCTCAAGAAACTCGCCATTCTCAACGGGCGCTCAATGAGTGTAACGATAGGTTTTCTTGCACTTATTTTTGGAACATATCTGGCACTTGACCCTTATGTGAGGTTGTAAACCATGTCAAAAAAAGAAAAAACAACAAAGGCAAAATCCTCTGGCAGCAAAACCAGCGGCAAGAATAAATTTCTTTTTCTGCTCTGTAGTGTGGGGGCAATTGCTATCCTAAAACAAAGTGTGGTGATGTTGCTGATCGGCATGTTGCCCGCCATTGTTGCCATGATTGTCGATAATACTCACGGAAAGTCATGGGCAAAAACAGTGTTCTGCTTTAACCTTGCAGGGCTGCTGCCTTCCTTGCTGGAAGTTTATATTGGCGAAGGCAATTCCATGAATGCGCTACAAACTCATATGAGTGATATGGGCGTCTGGCTTATCGCCTATGGCTGCGCGGGACTAGCTTGGCTAGTGATTGGGATCTGTCCTCTCATTTCAGAAAAATTTTTGGGATATTATGCCCAGAATCGCATCGCCAGCTATCAACGTAAAATGGAAAAGCTGGATGCGGAATGGAGCATTGGCAAGCAATCGTCTCAATAAGAGACAATTTTCTCTAGCGTCATTACGTCATTATTAAGAGAGATATTTTATCTATGGATGTATGAAAACAGGTACATCCCTATGACAGCACAACTTCTGGAACTTCATAACCCCACTCTTAATAGCCCGCCCTCAGAGGCAGGCACATCGAGCCTTAATGCAATTCTCGCCACACTTGCAACGGTGGAAGAAAAATTACCAGAAGCTGCAAGCCTTGTCGAAAGCAAAGCCAGTAACTTCTGCAACGAATTTGCACGTCTGGCAGAAGCGTCCCGCCAGCAAGGCCGCCAAATCGAACAGCTTCTGAGCATCGTCGATAAAATCAGTTATCAGGACGACACCATCACCCTCGAAAAGTTCAGCGATTTGTTTCGCAGTACGCTGCGTAATTCACTCGATCACATTCTCGAAACCGCCAAGCTGGCGATGGAGATGGTGTTCACGCTCAAAGACGCAACCGACCATCTCGATATTCTCGAAACATTCGTGATGGATATTCAAAAAATCAATAAACAAACCAATCTACTCGCGCTCAATGCTGCCATAGAAGCCAGCCGCGCAGGAGCAGAGGGCAAAAGTTTTGCTGTTGTCGAAGAAGAAGTCAAAGCCGTTTCGCTCTATATCAGCAGCCTTTCCAAAAACATGCATCAGAAAATCGGGCAAGTCACTGGCAGCGTTCGCGAAGCGTTTAAAACACTCAATAAAGTTGCCACCACCGATATGACTCCCAATATGCTGGCGCAAGAGCGGCTAGAATCACTCATGCAAGGAATGCTCACACAAAACGAAAAAATTACCAGCGTTCTGGGCGATAATGCCCATTTATCCAGCGACATTGCCAATTCCATCAGCGCGATGGTGATGGATATGCAGTTTCAGGATCGCAACACGCAATATATGGAAAATTCCTGCCTGTTACTCGCCGAAATCCGCCACGAGATCACACAGCTACAACAAGGCAATGCCTCCTCTGCCGATGCTCTGGCGGATCGTTTCATCCATTGCCTTAAACTCAGCGAATTTCGCGAAGCATTACATCAAAAAATGCTCGCTCATTCCATCCAGCCTTCCGCCTCTCTTGCTTCGCTGAACACAACATCAGCCGCAGAAGATATAGAATTTTTTTAGGAGCTTTATATGACCGCTATGGTTGATGTTACCGAACACCGCGCCAATCTTACTCTCTCTGGAAAGCTCACTTACGATGAGAATGAATCCTTTCGTGAATCACTCGAAATATTAACGCGCAAGGAACCCCGCGAAGTGAACATTGATATGCGCGATTTAAAATTTGTTGATTCCGCAGGGCTGGGTATGCTGCTATTGCTGCGCGACCGTATGCCACAAGGCTGCCGTATTGGCCTCAGCAACAGCAACCCACAAGTGCATAAAATTTTATTACTCACCAAGCTCGACCAATTATTTACCATTCTCTAATGCACTATGAACGCCGTTTACGATAAAGAAACCGCCACAGCCAAGGCCATGCAATTGGCGCTCATGCCTTCTGCCCACAGCATTGCAGAGACCGAACAGAAATTCTCGCTGCAAACTGCCAGCTGCTTTCTGTGTTCTTCTCAACTCAGTGAAGATTTCTGGGGATCCAAACCCTTAAGCGACGACGAACTTGCATTGTATATCTGCGACTTCTCAGGTCATGGCGTTGCCTCTGCCATCAACACTTTTCGTTTCCATGCCTTGCTCGAACACCAACTGCTGCAATACGGACGGGATGCCGCTTACTTTATAAACCTACTCAATCAACAGATGCACAGCCTGCTATCTGCCGAACAATTCACCACGGCATTTTATGGCATCTTGCACACAGGGCTGGATACCTTATTTTATGTCGCTGCGGGTTCACCGCCCCCTCTCATACTGCGCGCAGATGGTAGTATCGAATGGATAGACAGCACAGGGATGCCGCTGGGAATTACAGAAAACAACGATTACCGTATTCAGGAAATCAGCTTTGCTTCTGGCGACTTACTACTTCTTTACAGCGATTCACTCATCGAACAAAAACTTCCCTCCGGCGAAATACTCAACGAAACACGCCTCGCCGAAATTGTGGCGCAAACCGCTAGCAAACGCTCCAACCATCTCCCCAATGCTATTTTGCAAACCTTGCTAGAAAATTTCCGTAACGATGACGGAGAGGTAATTCCCCTCGCCGATGATCTCACGATTAATATTTATCTCAGGCAGTAGTCGCAGCAATCCAGCCGCCGCCGAGCACACGATCACCGCCGTAAAACACACAGGCTTGACCAGGCGCAATGCCGTATTGCGGTGGCGTCAATACTACTCGCGCTTTGCTTACACCTTCCGCAGGATAAACCATCGCAGGGGTTGCCTGTTGCGCTGAACGCAATTTCACTTCCACACTTAGCCCCTCTGCAGGTAGCGGCGCATCCCCCAACCAATTCACTTCTTTCACCGCAATTTCAGAAGTTGCGAGCGCCTCCTTTGGCCCCACAATCACCTGATGTTTCTGCGCGTCCAGCTTCACCACATAAAGCGGTTCGCCCCCGCCAATATCGCCGCCCACACCAATGCCGCGCCGCTGACCGATGGTGTAATGAATAATCCCCTCATGCCGTCCAATCACGCGACCATCCAGATGCACAATGTCGCCCGCTTCAATCGCACCTGGGCGCAAACGTTGCACCACCGCCGCATAATCACCTGTCGGCACAAAGCAAATGTCCTGACTATCCGGCTTGTCCGCCGTTTTCAGACCGAATTTATCGGCCAATTTGCGGGTTTCTTCTTTATGCAAATGCCCCAGCGGAAAGCGCAGAAAATCTAACTGCTCCTGTGTGGTCGCAAACAGAAAATAGCTTTGATCTTTGTTGGGATCACTCCCGCGCAGCATTTGCGCTTTGCCGTCAGCACCCAGTCTATGCTGCACATAATGCCCTGTCGCCATCACCTCTGCCCCTAAATCATGCGCGGTTTGCAGTAGGTCTTTAAACTTCACTGATTGATTGCAACGCACACAGGGAATCGGCGTTTGTCCCGCCAGATAGGTATCCGCGAAATCTTCCATCACCGCTTCTTTGAATTTGCTTTCATAATTCAGCACATAATGCGGGATGCCGATTTGCTCTGCCACACGTCGCGCATCCTGAATATCCTGCCCCGCACAGCAAGTCTTGCCCGTTTTTTGAATCGCCGCCGCCGCATAGTCATAAAGCTGCAGCGTGATGCCAATCACATCATAGCCCTCATCCTTCAGCATCGCCGCCACCACAGAGCTATCTACCCCGCCCGACATAGCAACCACCACACGGGTTTCCGCTGGGGGTTTTGTAAGACCAAGAGAGTTTTTCATATAGCAGCGTTTTTCTGTGACGTTATATATTGCTTAATAATTATTAGATTACTAAGTTATACAATAAAGCAAGTTCTGTATGCGAGAATATTCAGAACACCCACTGTCGTGTTTATCTAAAAAGCAAAATCACCGAAATCGAGCGTTGATAACAAGGTACTGTTAAGCCGCACATTATCATCCGCATCGAAAGTGAGGATGGTCGCACTACCAGATGCAGTGGCAACTAAGCCAAGCCATACATTAAACGTTGTCGCGGTGACGCCCAATGCATAGGCTGAAAGATTGATGACATCCACCTCCTCAAAATCGAGGATGGTATTCGCACTGGCCGTATTCCCGATAATAAAAGTATCGGCATCTGCACCACCGCGCATCGTATTCTTACCCGCGCCCCCTTCGAATCTATCTGTCCCTACTCCGCCTTCGAGATAGTCATCGCCCGCACCGCCATAGAGGCTATCCGCACCAAAATTTCCATCGATTCGGTCGTTACCGCTGCCGCCATAAATAATATCAATGCCATCACCGCCAGAAATCGAATCAATACCTGCACCACCATCTATTGTCGCACGGCTATAATAGCCAGTGATGAAAATTCTATCTGCGCCATCGAGAGTTGTTTCAATGCTGTTGCTATTATCACCATTTACTTTGAGTAAGAGATTCGCATTGCTTGCATTTATCTTGATGGTATCATTCCCTGCCCCGCCAGAAATCTGACTGTCTGAAAGTGCCGCATTTGAGGCATTGACCCAGTTGCTTCTGTACGAGATATTTAAGTTATCAATACCATTGCCGCCATGTGCAGCCCATACGCCATCTAAATCACTGATTTGATCATTGCCATCTTCGCCATAGAGCATATCGCCGAATCCCGCTGAACCCTCGATAACGTCATCACCTACGCCACCATAAAGGCTGTCATTACCTGCGTCGCCAGTAAGGGTATCATTTCCAAGACCACCGAGAACACTATCCGCAAAAGTACCACCCAGAAATTTATCGTTACCGCCGCTGAGATCGATATTGCTGCGGAGATACGTTCCTTCAAGATTCACCGTATCATTGCCCAATACATCTGCTTTGAGCAGCGACGGCGTTAAGCTATCTGCATTCAGATTGAGAGTGAAGGTGGCGCTGTTCATCGTAATGTAGAGAGAATCGCTACCAAAACCACCCGTGATAATGTTATTTGCAAGGGGAGCTGTACCTCCGTTAGCATCGTTATCCCATGTGCTGAGGAAAGTAATATCAAATTTATCATTCCCGCTGCCACCATGTGCTGCAAATACGCCATCATCATCCCGCAAGGTGTCGTCACCATTGCCGCCGAGTAATTGATCGCCTATTCCCGTTTGCCCGATGAGCAAATCATTACCATCGCCGCCATTAAGCGTGTCGTTTCCTGCTCCGCCGTAAATTGTATCATTGCCAAGGCCAGCGGTTACCGAATCATTGCCCGCAGCCGTGTCTATGAGATCATTGCCTTCTAAGCTCGAAACGGTGTCATTGCCAATTCCGCCTGTAAAACGATTGGTTCCGCCCCCTAAATAAATTTCCGAGGAAGCATACGTTCCGGTCAGCCGCACATCATCGCTGCCGCCTTTGACGGTGGTGGAATTAACATCCGCATAAAGTTTAACCACAAAAGCGGCGTGATTCATGTTTACATCAATACGGTCACTGCCTGAACCGCCAGTGATAGCAAAGAGAGAGCTAGTGGAAGCAGCCAGATAATTGATTTGCAAATGATCGTCGCCATCGCCGCTATCCATTTTGGCAAAACCATCCATATCAATAAGGATATCGTTGCCTGCCCCACCCATCAATGTATCTAAAGTACCGGCACCCCCATCAATGTAATCATTGCCCTCTTTACCATCGAGCACGTCGTTTCCCACGTTGCCATAAATGATGTCGTTAGTTTAAGCTCCGCTAATTGTATCTGCTCCAACTAAACCGTATATGACTGCCATGGAAAAATCCCCTTTATTAAAATTAAATCATAATCTTAAAATGAACCAAATTGATTTAGATTTAATTAAAATTTTAGAAGAATTTTAGAAAAAGATTTTTTTATTTACACTATATTATCAGTAAGTTAATTATTTTTTCTGGAGATTTATTAACAATATCTTAACCAAATATTCCCAGAAAAAGATTAATAACTAGCCCATTTCGGCAAGATTGTTCACTGCCTCAGAACGAAATTCGCGGCGGTGAACTTCATAGACCACCCAGCAGGTGACCATCATAAACAGCAGCGGGTGCAAAAACCAGCTCAGCACGGCAAGGCCAAAATAATAAGCACGCAAGCCCATATTAAAATGGCGCCCCGCATTGGCGATGAGTGCACCGCCGCGCTGGGCGTATTGTTCGGTTTCGTCTGGGCGTGCAAGGCAGTCCTGCGCGGAAGGGGCAGCGCCAACGTAGATATTGGCGTAGTTATAGAGCCGCATAGACCAAGTGTATTTGAAGAAGGCATAAATGAACACAAAGGCCATCAGAAAAATCTTGAATTCCCACATAAACTTAGTGGTGGTCATCGCAAGGGGCACCGCGCCGATAATGGCCACGGCTTTATCGCGATAGCCGAGCATACTCACTAAACCGATGAGAACAAAAATACTCGTGCTGGCAAAAAAAGTGATGCTGCGCAACAAATTGCCGATGAGCGAGGCATCGACCATCCGATTTTCGCGGGCGAGCATATTACGCATCCACGCCACGCGCATATGGGTAGTGATCGAAATCAGGTTGCTGGAACGCGGATAGTTCCATTGCGCGTAGGCGGAATAGCCAAACCATGCAAGAATGTAAGTAAGCATTGCTGCTGTGTCTAGGTAATAAACGCGAGTGCTGGAAAAGAGCCAATAATGATCCATGATGCGTTGCAGCATAAAAGAATTTCGTTTTTTTACAAGTGGGCAATATTTGCGGTGTAAAATGTGGATTAATTTGTTGCCCTCTAAAGGCCATCTGCTATGTTGCGCTCCGCATGGAATTAAAACCTCTTTCTAAACTCAAGCGTTTGAACCTCTCTGGCCGTGAAGTTTGGCCTATTGTAGAGGGGGGCAAGGGCATTGGTGCCAGCAATGGCTTTTCCGCAGGCGCATTCGCCGCTGCGGGTGCTGTAGGCACGTTTTCGGGCGTAAATGCCGATAGTTACGATGCCGATGGCAATATTATCCACTACGTCTATCAAGGCAAAACCCGCCGCGAAAAGCACGAAGAACTCATGGTGCAAAGCATCAAGGGCGGCATCGAGCAAGCGCGTATCGCGCATGAGATTTCCAAAGGCGAAGGCCGCATCCATGTGAATGTGCTGTGGGAGATGGGCGGCGCTGAGCGTGTTCTGCGCGGGCTGCTTGAAGGCGCGCCGGGAATGATTCATGGCGTAACCTGCGGCGCGGGAATGCCCTACAAACTGGGCGAAATTGCCGCGCAATATGGTGTGTATTATTATCCAATCGTTTCCTCTATGCGTGCGTTTCGTGCGCTGTGGAAGCGTTCTTACGAAAAAACAGTGCAGTGGCTAGGCGGCGTGGTCTATGAAGATCCTTGGCTGGCGGG
>JBILIE010000200.1:0-3481 GCA_044350115.1 Rickettsiales bacterium | reverse complement strand
CACTAACTTGCAAGAAGCGGGAGTAACAGGAGAAGCACTTGCTATGAGTATGGTAACGGCGCAAGATATGCTAGTGGCTTCTGGTACAACACGGCGACAAACACATAGTATCGGTGTATATAAAGGCGATGCTGGCTTTGGAGGCCGTCGCTAAATCCTCACTGCAATGCCTGCTTCAGCCATCGCTTGTTTCGCTTCAGCAATTGTATATTCCCCAAAGTGAAAAATCGAGGCGGCGAGCACCGCGCTCGCATGACCTTGGGTTACGCCTTCCACCAAATGCTGCAAATTGCCCACGCCGCCAGAGGCAATCACGGGCACAGACACCGCATCCGCAATCGCCCGAGTCATGGCGAGGTTGTAGCCTGATTTGGTTCCGTCACGATCCATCGAAGTGACCAGTAATTCGCCCGCGCCATATTTCACCATTTTGCGCGCCCATTCCACGGCGTCGATACCTGTGGGGTTGCGCCCACCATGCGTAAAAATCTCGAAGCCATCGCCGACGGCTTTCGCATCAATCGCTACCACCACGCATTGGCTGCCAAATTTCTCTGCCGCTTCGCGCACAAATTCAGGGCGCTTTATTGCCGTAGTGTTGATGGAAACTTTATCTGCACCCGCTAATAATAAATTGCGGATATCGTCTAATTCGCGCACTCCACCGCCCACGGTGAGCGGCATAAAACAGGCGGAAGCGACTTTCTCCACCACGTCATACAACGTCCCACGATTTTCGTGGCTGGCGGAAATATCAAGGAGACACAACTCATCCGCTCCCTGCTCGTCGTAAATCCACGCCTGCTCTACTGGGTCGCCTGCATCGCGCAAACCCACAAAATTCACGCCCTTGACCACGCGGCCATCTTTTACGTCTAAGCAGGGAATGATTCGGGTTTTGAGCATCAGGATTCTTAAGTCAGTCCTTCAAATTATTTTCTCATTAACTTACAATAGCGTGAATTCATCATGGGAGCCTAGCATTTCTGCTAATCCACTACAGCTCCTAATACAGCTCCTAAATTTAACTTTAGGGTCATTTGACTGCGAAATCAGAAAGTGCATATCAAATTGCGTGTTTCTGATTGGTTTTCCGATTTTCCTGCATCTTCTTAAAATCATCCCCTGCATGATAGCTGGAGCGCGTCAGCGGGCTGGCGGCGACCATGAGGAAGCCTTTGGCTTTGGCGATGCGTTCGTAATATTTGAACTCGTCGGGGGTGACGAAGCGGTCGATCGGCGCGTGGCGCGGGGTGGGTTGCAGATATTGGCCGATGGTGATGAAATCCACTTCGGCGGCGCGCAGATCATCCATCACCTGCAGCACTTCGTCTTTCGTTTCGCCGAGGCCAACCATGATGCCGGATTTGGTGAACATTTGAGAATCGATCTCTTTCACCCGCTTGAGCAAATAGAGCGATTGAAAATAACGCGCACCGGGGCGGATGGTTTTGTAGAGGCGCGGTACGGTTTCGATATTATGGTTATACACTTCGGGCTTGGCGGCAACGACTTTTTCGAGTGAGCCTTTTTCAGCGCGCAGGAAGTCTGGCGTTAGCACTTCCACTGTCGTTCCGGGCGAGGTTTCGTGAATACGATTGATGCAACGGGCGAAATGTTCCGCTCCGCCATCCGCCAAATCGTCGCGATCGACGGAGGTGACAACGACATGGCTCAACCCCATGCCCTGCACCGCAATGGCGAGATTATCGGGTTCATGCGGATCGAGCTGATCAGGCCGCCCTGTTTTGATGTTACAAAATGCACAGGCGCGGGTGCAGGTACTACCCAGAATCATCACCGTCGCGTGTTTCTTTTTCCAGCATTCGCCGATGTTCGGGCAGGCGGCTTCCTCGCACACGGTGTTGAGGTTGTTTTTGCGCATCAGGTCACGCGTGGCCTCGTATTCCTTAGAATTCGGAGCGGTAACGCGGATCCAATCGGGCTTTGGGAGCTTTTTGTGGTTGCGTTCTTGTAGATTTATTATGTCGGTCATTTCATTCCCTATGATGGGGCTACTGCGCCCCAAACCCCTTGCTTCGCGCCTCGCACTTGCTCGGATTGGAGTTTTTAGTTGCAGTTTTGGTTAATTTCGCTATCTATACTGCCTTTCCACTCTCAGAAAAAGGCTAAAAATGGCACGCGTAACCGTTGAAGATTGCATTTTGAACATCCCCAACCGCTTTGAGCTGGTGACTTTGGCTGCCCAGCGCGCGAAGCAAATTAGCTCTGGCAACCCCATTACGGTCGATCGCGATAACGATAAAGACGGTGTGGTTTCTTTGCGTGAAATCGCCGATAAGACTATCGATTTTGCTGGTTTGAGTGAAGAAATTATCGAGAAATACAGCCGCTATCAGCGCCCTGATACGATTGAAGGTGAAGCGCCGATGGTGATCCCTGCGAATCAACGTCCGCACCGCCCTATCGCTCAAGATGTGAAAGAAGCGTATGAAGAAGACGCAGAAGAGATCGAAGACGAAGTGATGATGGACGATGAAGTGGATGGCCTGTCCTTTGACGAAGAAAATGTAGATACGAACGATTAATCTACTCCAGCCCTTACTCTTATATTCAAAAAATAATCAAAACCCGCCTCTGTTGAAGGCGGGTTTTGATTATGAGGCAAACGGGTCATTCTGCATAACTTTAGGTCTATGCATTTGATTGCAGTTAAATTCTTTGTGAAAAAAACGTGCTTACATGCTCCCTCAACCTTTTGAATGGAGAATGTGATGAAAAAGATTCTATTAATTCCTGCTGTTACTGTTCTGACGCTGGCGGGTTGCGCCCAGCTCTCACCTGAAGATCATGCATTAGTCACGTCTGCGAGTCAGGCTGCCGAGGAGGCAAAACAACAATCCGTTGAGGCGACGGAAGAAGCCCGCCGTGCACGCGAAGATGCAAACCGCGCCGCTGAAGCGGCACAGGCAGCGAGCGACAAGGCAGATCGTATTTTTCGGCAGGGGCAGAATAAGTAGCGGCGATTCAGCGTTCATCGTACATTTTTTGTAGGATGCGGGGTAGTTGATCGGCTATATCTTCGGCAATAAGTCCCGCACCAAAGTGGCGCGCTGCCTCGCTGTGCAGCCACACGCCAGCGCAGGCGGACTCGAATGGTGGCATGCCCTGCGCAAGCAGCCCTGTGCAGATACCCGCCAGCACATCACCCGATCCTGCGGTGGCTAGAAGGGCGGGAGCGTTCGTATTGACGATGATCCGCCCGTCTGGCGCAGCGATGAGAGTCTCTGCGCCCTTCAGAATAATGACCGCGCCGCTAAGTCGTGCCGCCTGAAGCACGCGACTCGCTCTGTCGTCTTGCTTATTCACGTGCTTGCCGAACAAACGCGCAAATTCCCCTTCGTGTGGCGTGAAGATGCAAGACGCATGGGTAGATGCGAACAACATTTCCGGCGTTTCAGAAAAGACACTCAATGCGTCGGCATCGAGCACCAGTGCTTTGCGAGCGGCGAGTGCTTCG
>JBILIE010000028.1:0-10669 GCA_044350115.1 Rickettsiales bacterium | reverse complement strand
GTGTATTTACCCTCACCAAAACACGCCATCAGGTATTTTTCCTGCAGCTTCTGGATCGGCTTGGCGAGATCGGAGAATTGATCCAACACCTCTAAAATTTTCGGCAGCAATTCCGCTTCCATCGCAATGAGGGAGGGGCTGACAGCGTATTCGTCATCTGCGTCACCTTCGCCTTCTACGGCAGCGGGATCGCCTTCTTGCTCGTCCTCATCCGCTTCGCCTTTGCTATCAACCAAACCGAGGCTATCGGCATCAACATCGTCTGCATTTTCGGCATAAGCGGCCTGACCATAAGTCGCGTCCAGATCGATAATATCGCGCAGCAACATGGTGCCCGCAGAGAGTTCGTCGCGCCAGTTGAGCAACTCTTTCATCACCACAGGGCTTTCACACAGCGAGGCGATAACCATCTCGCGGCCCGCTTCAATGCGCTTGGCAATTTCAATCTCACCATCGCGGGAGAGCAGCTCAACGCCGCCCATTTCACGCAGATACATCCGCACCGGATCATCCGCGCGGCCATAATTATCGACCGCTTCGGCTTCGGGCGCGCCATCTTCCATCTCGCTCGCATCTTCAACCAGCGTTACGCCTGCGCTTTGCAGGCCAGAGATGGTGTTTTCGATAAAGTCAGCCGAGAATTCATCTGGCGGAATCATCCGATTAATTTCATCGTAAGTCAGGAAGCCGCGGGTTTTTCCTACGCCCAGCAATTTGCGAATAATCGCCTGTTGACGCTCGGCCTGTTTAGCATCCGCAGGCTCTTCATTCTGTGCCGCAAGGCGTTTTTCGGCTTTTTCGACCTTCAACGCGGCCGCTTTTTCTTTAGCGGTCAGTTTAGGCTCTTTGGTTTCTTTTTCTTTGGATGCTTTGGGTGTGTCTGAATGTGATGGCATTGTGTTCTTGGTAGTCCTAACTTTAGTTTCCGGCTTTTTTAGAGGCTGAACGGCCTTGGTTTTTACAGGTACGGGTTTAGACGCCTTGGGCGCAGATTTCGTCACTACTGCTTTCGTGACAATTCTCTTTGCGGGAGCCTTGCTTACCGCTTTCACTGGCTTTTTGGAAGTATTCTTTGCAACTATTTTTGCCTTCGCCGCTTTTTTGACGGGGGCTTTTGCTTTTGCCACTGGCTTTTTCACTACTTTTACAGGGACAACTTTTTTGGCAACAACCTTTTTGGGAGCAGGTTTTTTAGCAACTACTTTTTTAGCGGCAACTTTTTTAGGCACAGGCTTTTTCGCAACAGGCTTTTTCGCGGGCACCGCTTTTTTTGCCGCAGGCTTCCCAGCAACAGGTTTTTTCACAGGCGAAACTTTTTTAGCGATAACCTTTTTGGGCGCTGCTTTTGCTGCCGGTTTTTTGACCGTTTTGCCAGATTTCGCGGGAGTTTTCTTTTTTGCTGCTGCCATGGATTTTTCCTAGAGTGGATGCGCTGAATAAAAAATAGACACTCCTACATAGGTTACTTTAAGGAAAATTCAACCACTTGATGAAAAATAGCCGCAATAAATAGTCAATTATTCGAAGTTTTAGTGTTAGAGTAACCATCGTGAAGATATTTTGTAACATTCTTATCCCCCTTTTCTTGCTGGCGAATGCGGCATTTGCTGCGCCGCAGGCCTATCATATTTCCTCTGGCACGGGGTTTTTTGTGAGCAAAAATGGCGATATTGTGACCAATGCTCATGTCGTGCAGGGTTGCGACACCGTGGAAGTGCGCGGTGCCATTGCGCCAAACGAAGCCAGAGTCGTGGCCGTTGACCGTGAAATTGACCTCGCCTTGTTAAAAACAGGCGCGACCCCCCCTCGCGTGGCCTCATTCCGTGGGTATGGCGATCAGATTGGTAAAGACGAACAGGTGCTCCTCATCGGCTATCCCGAAGAGCGAGGCGCAACGGGCGAGTATAAAGTAGTTACCTCACAAATTCTGGATGTGCAGGGGCCACTGGGAAACACGCAATGGCTGCAATTTGCCGATGCCGCACGTCAGGGCAATAGCGGCGGCCCGTTGCTGGATGCGAGCGGCAATGTGATTGGAGTGATTACCGGCAAAAGCACTCTCAGCCGCCGCAACCCCATTAATGGCAAAGACGAGGTGGTGCAACATTCTGATGTTGCGATTACGCTCGATCGCCTGCAACAATTTTTGGACAATCATCAAGTGTATTACACCTCACTCACCTCACAAATCGATCAGGACATTGATTATATTGAAGTTTCGGCGCGGGATTATGTGGTGAATATTCATTGCAGGATCTAGATCTTTTTTTGGGGGGATACTCCCCCTCGGCTCTCGCCTCTCCCCCACGGCGTACAGCCGCCTCGCTTTGCTCGGTTAGAGGTTTTATTTTAGGGCAGAGAGTTTTCATGGGGGATTGGCATTGAATATTATGAGTGAAGAGATAAGTTACTCTCATGACCTCCTCCCTTATCCGCATCCTTCCTTCTACGACCGTCAACCGCATTGCGGCGGGCGAGGTGGTGGAGCGCCCTGCCTCTGTGGTCAAAGAGCTGGTAGAAAATGCGATTGATGCGGGCGCAACGAAAATTGAAGTGACCTTGCGTGGCGGCGGCAAACAAGAAATTATTGTGAGCGATAACGGCAAGGGCATGACGCGAGAAGAGTTGCAACTGGCAGTGCAACGCCATGCGACCTCTAAACTCCCCGATGATGATTTGCTGCATGTCAAATGGATGGGCTTTCGCGGTGAGGCACTGCCTTCGATTGGCTCGATTAGTCGCCTAACGATTACGAGCAAAAAACAGAATTTGAATTTTGCCGGCAACCTCCCAACGGAGCAAGGCGACGCGCGCAGCGTGGGGTTTGGGGAGTATCCCCATTCAAGCGAAGCGTATAAAATAATGATACAGGGCGGCGAAGAATCCGAACCCACACCCGCTTCGCATAATGGCGGCACCACGATCGAAGTGCGCGATTTGTTTTATGCCACGCCTGCGCGGCTGAATTTTCTCAAAACGGATACGTCGGAAACTTCGGCGGCGGGGGATATTCTCAAACGCATCGCCATGGCGCATCCCGAAATTGCTTTCACCTTTCGTCATGAAGGACGGGGGTGGAAGGTGGAGTCCAGAGTTCAGAGTTCAGAGTTCAAAAAAGAGCGCTTGAGTGATTTATTGGGCGCCGATTTCACCGCCAATGCTTTGCCTGTTTCGCTAGAGCGTGAGGGTGTAAAACTCACAGGCTATGCGGGGCTGCCGACGTTTAATCGGGGCAATGCGCTGCATCAGTTTTTGTTTGTGAATGGCCGGCCTGTGCGGGATCGTTTGTTGCTGGGAGTGGTGCGTGCGGCGTATCAGGATTATCTGGCGCGGGATCGTCATCCTGTATTGGCGCTATTCCTCGACGTGCCGCCAGAAAAAGTGGATGTGAATGTGCATCCTCAAAAAGCTGAAGTGCGTTTTCGCGATAATCAGATGATCCGTGGATTAATTCTGCGTGGGTTGAAAGATGCGCTTTCGCAAGCAGGGTTTATGGCGAGCAATACGGTGGCGGGGAGTGCTTTGCGCGCCTTCAGTGGCCAGTCGTCAGTGGTCAGTCATCTGTATTATTCTCCCACACAACATCAATCTGCCATGCACATGCAGGAGCCATTGCAGCAGGGCTATGAAATCGCCGCCTCTTACGAATCAACGAATCATCGAGTCATCGAATCATCGCCCCCACCGCTCGGTTATGCCCGCGCCCAACTCCACGGCACCTACATCGTCGCGCAAACGGCAGACGGCATGGTGGTGGTCGATCAACATGCCGCGCATGAGCGGTTGGTCTATGAGCGCATGAAAGAATCATTGGCGGCGGGGGGCGTGAAAACGCAGCCCCTCCTGCTGCCCGAAGTGGTGGAGCTGGAAGAAGACGCGGCGGCGCGCCTGTTAGAACGCAAAGACGAGCTCGCAGAACTCGGCCTCATCATCGACGGATTCGGTGGCGGAACGATTATTGTGCGCGAAGTCCCCGCGCTAATCGGCCAAAGCGATGTGCAGGGTCTAATCAAAGACATGGCCGACGAACTGGCGGAATTGGGCGAGGCACTGAAACTGCGCGATCGGCTGGAACATATTTGCGGTACAATCGCCTGTCATGGCTCCGTCCGTGCTGGCCGAAAACTAAACGAGGCAGAGATGAACGCCCTGCTGCGCCAAATGGAAGCAACCCCCTTTAGCGGTCAATGCAACCACGGCCGCCCGACATATGTAGAGCTAAAATTAGCGGATATTGAAAAATTATTTGGACGACGTTAGCGAATCAGAAATCACGCCCAGCACCTCTTCTGCCGCACGCACCCCCTCGCCATCGCCCACATGAAACCATTGGCCAGTATGCACAATGCCATGCAATCGGCACGGACTGCGCGCAATTTCGGCGCGGTATAAAATACTCAGCGAGAATGCCGCCTCAGCAGGCGCGTTGTCTAAAAATCGCTGATGCAATAATTGCGTGCCCGTAAACACATAGGCCTGCTCGCCTTCTCTGCGCGTAGCAATCGTGCCATCGACATTCAAACTAAAATCGCCCACGCCTTCATAGCCCACCGCACGCTCTACGGGAATGAGCAAGAGCAATGCATCCATTTTACTCTCATCCCAATATTCGCGCATATCCCGCAAAATCGATCCACTCTGATTAGGCTTAACGGAGCAAGGCGACGCGCGCAGCGTGGGGTTTGGGGAGGTATCCCCAATCAAATCAAGAACGATCACATCACTATTCGAAACAAAAAAGCTTTCCGCCAGCAAGGGTAATGCCTTACGCACACCGCCCCCTGTTTCCAGCAATTCTGACTCATGTGAAATCGTCAATGCGAGATCTTGCGCGGCGCAAAACGCCTCTACTTTTTCCGCCATATAATGCGTATTCACCACTGCGCTCGTAATCCCCGCATGGCGCAGTAAATCCAGCGTATAGCCCAATAGTGGCTTGCCCCTTACAGGCACGAGCGGCTTTGGCAGCGTATGGTTATGCGAGCGCATACGCTTGCCCAAACCTGCCGCCAGAATCATCGCCGATATTTTATCCTGCACGCTTGGCTTCCAACACCGCTAAGCCGCGCTGCGCTTCGGGCAACACTTCGTCCATCCACTGCTTAAGCGGGCGCATGACAGGATGGTTCAAATCCTGCTGCAAATGCCCCCAGACGCGGGGCAATAAATTCAGATAATGCTGCTTGCCATCGCGCTTTGCCAGACGAGTGAAAATTCCCACGATTTTGCAATTACGCTGCGCGCCCAGCACACCATAATGCACCATGAAATCGGCCTTATCCCACCCTGCTTTTTGCAGATAGCGATTCACACTCATTTGCACCGTTTCGGGCGAAACATCGCGCCGCGCATCTTCCAGCAGCGACACGACATCATAAGCAGGAGAGCCAATCAGCGCATCCTGAAAATCGAGCAAACCCACTTGTTGCACGCTTTCGCGCTGCGGTAGCCACAGCAGATTATCCGCATGATAATCGCGCAATACTACTACGGGCGGCAGGAACGGCAACAGGCTCAAAATCTCGCTCCAAATCGCAATAAATTCGGGGCGCAGTGCTTTGGCTTTTGCCTCGCCCAGCATGGCCGCCAGATACCAATCAACAAACAGCAACGTTTCGTCCATCAGCTTTTCGGGGCTATATTCTGGCACGGCCAAATCTTTGGTTGGCTGCTGATGCAAATCCGCCAGCGCATCACAGGCTGCGAGATAGACTTTGCTCTCCTGATGCGGCTCGCGCTGCAATAATTTAGTGAAAGAATCATCGCCCAGATCTTCCAGCAACAGCAAACCGTGCTCCAAATCCAGCGCATAAATTTTCGGCGCGCTATAGCCGCGCTCCACTAAAAAATTATCCACTTTAATAAACGGCGCGAGGGGTTCTTTATCGGGTGGCGCATCCATCATCACCGCAGTGCGATTATTTGCATGATCCACAATCCGATCATAGTGCCGAAACGACGCATCCCCCGCGAGGAAGCTACGTTCTGCGCCGCCCCATCCCGATTTTTCTAAAAAAACGGCAATGCCTTCATCATGCGCTTCCATGGAATTCCTGACTAAGCTGAGTGATGCTGGTTTCATGTATGCCCTTCCCTGTTATGGTCGCGTTACGGCTGCCATTATCCCCTAATTCCAGCGTTAATTCCAGCCTGTTTTTCGGCAGGTAATTTGCAAAAATTTCGGGCCATTCAATTGCCACAATGCCCGTTTCAAAACATTCTTCCAGCCCCAATTCGGGAATCTCGCTGGCACTATTCAGGCGATACCCATCCACATGATAAAGCTTCGTCTCCTGAACTCTGAACTCTGAACTCTGAACTCTGACCTCATATTCCTGCACAATCATAAAACTAGGGCTGACGACTGACGACTGGCAACTGACAACTGAATCCTGCATCGCCCCAATCAGATACCGCATCAGCGTTGTTTTCCCCGCGCCGAGATTGCCAGTCAGCGTCAGGCAATCCACAGGACGCAAACAGGCGGCAATAATACTCGCTAAACGTGCGGTGTCTTGCTCCGTATATAAGCACAACTCAACCATTGCCTCTTTCCTCAATCCACGCCATTTGGATGGCTTCAAGGATCTTTTCGTTGCAGCCTTCCGCATCGCCTTCAAAATCAGGTAGAGCCAGCACCCAGTCACGCAGATCGGTAAATCGCAGGTTGATATTGTCTTTATCGCCATGAGCTTCTTCCAGCTCTATGGCAATGTCATAAATGTCCGTCCAGCGCATTTTTTCTTTTCCTTATTAACCTTCGCTTAAATCTTATCGGCTAATTTGGGGGTGAATCAAGTATAGAATTGTTGGAGAATTTCCTATGGCCGTCGATAAAAACATGCAAATCCTCATTGTGGATGACTACAAAACCATGCTGCGTATCATCAAGCAATTGCTGAAGCAGCTGGGCTTTGACAATGTGGACGAAGCGACCGATGGCGGCATGGCGCTGGAAATGCTCAAACAGAAAAAATACGGCATGGTGATTTCCGATTGGAATATGGAACCCGTGACGGGCTACGAGCTGCTCAAAAGCGTGCGTGCGGATGCGGAACTGAAGCACCTCCCCTTCATTCTTATCACGGCAGAAAGCAAAACCGAAAACGTGATTGCAGCCAAACAGGCGGGCGTGAACAACTATATTGTAAAGCCTTTTAATGCGGATACGCTGAAAATGAAACTCACCAGCGTGATTGGCGAGTTTTAATCCCCGTATAAATTCTAGCATAAAGGCGATTGCCATGAGCACCCACCACGAAATTGGCGCTGCGATGATGAAATCATTAGTCCGAACGCGTGAACAAAAAGGCGCGATTTGCATTGAAGATCTCGGTGATATTCTGGCAGAAGTCGCCGCCTCAATTCAGGTATCCAACCAGCCAGAGCAATTCTTGCGCGGGGAGTTTCGTAAAATCTCCGAGCGCATCGATCAGGCAAAGCTCGAAATCGCCTCCATCGTGCAGCAGGAGGGCATGACTTCGCCGCAGCATATCGGCCACGCCACCGATCAGCTCGATGCGGTGATAAAAGCCACAGAAGAAGCCACGAACAGCATCATGGATGCCGCTGATAAAATTCAGCAGGCGGTGGACGATAATGCACCCGATATGCGCGAGGTTGTTAGTAACGAGGTCGCACAAATCTTTATGGCCTGCAATTTTCAGGATATTACGGGTCAGCGCATCACCAAAGTGCTGACTACGCTCGAATATATTGATACGAAAGTACACAGCATTCTCTCGCTCTTTGGCGAAGTGAGCGAAGAGGACATCCTCAAAGCCGCTGAAAATAATCCGTCAACAGATGCCCGCCCCGATGCGCATCTGCTCGAAGGCCCCCAATTGAACGCGACTAGTCAGGACGATATCGACGCGCTTTTTGCCAGTATTGGGAAAGGCTAAACGATCTTCACCTTGCTGGTTTTATCCGCCACTAATTCGCCCAACACATAAACAGTTTCGCCTGCGGAACGAAGCTGTTCTGCAAGTGCGAGTGCTTCCGATGGCTCCACCACCAGCACCATGCCAATCCCGCAATTAAAGGTGCGGAACAATTCGGCATCGTTCATCTGTGCCGTTTCGCGCAGCCATTGGAAAACGGGAGGAAGCTTCCAGCTATCGCGTTTGATTTTCACGCCAACCCCTGCAGGCAGCACACGCGGAATATTTTCCAGCAGCCCACCGCCAGTAATATGCGCCAGCGCCTTCACGCCACCTTGCTTAATCGCGCCAAGGCAGGATTTCACATAAATTTTGGTGGGTGTGAGCAGTGCTTCACCGAGGCTTTGCGTGCCGTCAAACGGCGCGGGTGCGTCATAGCGCAAGCCCTGCATCGCCACCACACGGCGCACCAGCGAATAGCCGTTGGAATGCGCGCCCGACGAGGCCAGCCCCAACACCACATCGCCCACATTCACATCATTACGCGGCAAAATATTTTCGCGCTCGACCGCACCAATGGTAAATCCCGCCAAATCATATTCGTCAGAAGCATACATACCGGGCATTTCCGCCGTTTCGCCGCCAATCAGCGCGCAACCTGCTTGTTTGCAGCCTTCAGCAATACCCGCAATCACAGACTCAGCCATCTTCACTGTCAGATGACCCGTGGCGAAATAATCGAGGAAGAAAAGCGGTTCCGCCCCCTGCACCACCAGATCATTCACGCACATCGCCACCAGATCGATCCCGATCGTGTCGTGCTTATCCATGCCTTGTGCAAGTTTTAATTTGGTGCCCACACCATCAGTTGCCGCGACCAGAACGGGGTCTTTATAGCCCGTCGCCTTGAGGTCAAAAAGCCCGCCAAAGCCGCCAATACTGCTCATCACCCCCGCACGCGCTGTGGCCTTTGCCAGAGGCTTAATATGTTCTACAAGTTCATTGCCTGCGTCGATATCGACACCAGCAGCAGCATAAGTTAAGGGGGTGTTGGCCATAAAACAGTCGAAAAAGTGAATTGATGCTGTATTATGCCCACGAACCACGAGGATGCAAGTGTCACGACAGTTTTTTTTATCTCTGCTTTTTATTGCCCTTCTTCCCTTTGCCAGCATGGCACAGGAGGCAGAGGTCGATGTTGCCGAACGCGGTGCCAACGCCACCGAAGCGCGCACCAAGGCCATGGCTGCGGCAGACCGCTTGGCATTTGAAAAAATTATCAACGCAAAATTGCCTAAACAGGCCAAAGCAGTGCTGAAGGCCTACACACCGGAAGCCATCAGCGAGATGGTGCTGGGCTATGAAGTGGTCACAGAAAAAATGACCCCCAACACCTATCGCGCCACCATTAAAGTGAAGTTTGACGATGCGGCGATAGAAAAAATCACTGGCGTAACCGCCGAAGACACCAGCAAGGAAAATAATGTTGCCGCTGCCGCTGCCGCTGTAAGCTCCAGTGCGGTGCTGATTCTGCCCGTCTGGTTCGATGAAAGAAATATTCTGCTCTGGGAAACCAATAATGGCTGGCGTGAAATGATCAGCCGTGTCGCGCTGCAAGCCGATAGTGGGCAATGGATTGTCCCTTTTGGCGACCCCACCGATATGGTCACCACCGATTCCACCCAAATTGAAACCGCAGGCTATGAAGCCTTAGCCCCGCTTGCCGCCCGTTATGGCGCAGGCTCCATTTTAGTCGCCATCGCCAAACCGGGAGTGGGCGTGCTCGATGTCGAATTGCGCCATCTGACCAAAGCAGGGGCGGAAAAAGAAATCGTCTCGGTTCAAGCCAAAGACAATACCACCACTCCCGAAGAGCTGATGAAGAAAGCGGCAGAAATCCTGCTGCTGGGCGACGAGCGCACCGATCCCGCCGCGCTCACTGGCAAGCAGCGCGCCGCACGCTCTGGCGCACGCAATATCCCCGAACTTCACCAAATCAATCTGCTACTGCACCTCAAACAAGCGCGTGATTGGGCAGAGCTGAATCATCGCTTACACACCATCGAGGGGGTTGAAAAACTCGAAGTAGTCGTGGCGGATTGGCGGCGGATGCAAATGAAAATGTCCTATCGCGGCGATCCGGAAGACCTCGGCGAAGCCATGGCCAAAGCGGGTCTCACCGTCAATCAAAGCGCATCGATGCTGCTGATTGGGATAAGGTAATTATCATGACTCCCCCACTGATGAACCGCGAAACCGAGCGCAAAATCCTCTTCTGGCTGGGGCTGATTTTATGCTTCTTTGGCTTCCTCTATCTCATACGCAGCATTTTATTGCCATTTGTGATGGGCATTGGCATCGCTTATTTTCTCGATCCTGCGGCAGATAAACTCCAAAAAATGGGGCTGGGACGTGGCAGCGCCACTGCGCTCATCACCATCACCTTTTTCAGTGTGTTCACTTTATTGCTGGTATTACTCGCGCCGATGCTCGCCGCCCAAATCAGTGGGCTGGCTGCCGTCTTCCCGCATTACTACGAAACCCTCACCCAATTCGTGCAACAATGGATTGCAAAACTCCCTGTAGATCTCACCGGCAATCCCAGCGACAAGCTCAAGGAGTTCAGCGGCAGCCTGATGACCGCCGTGCAAAACCTTGTCTTTAGCGTGTTGCAATCGGGTATGGTCGTGGTCAATTTACTCTCGCTGATGGTGATTACTCCCGTTGTCGCTTTTTATCTACTGCGTGACTGGGACGTGATGACCTCACGGATCGACGCCTTGCTC
>JBILIE010000199.1:0-3500 GCA_044350115.1 Rickettsiales bacterium | reverse complement strand
AAATCTTATCCCGCTAACAAGATTAAAAAAGTGTTGCCCCTGCGTGAGCATAAAATTGTTCTATTCACTGATCCGCATGGATCCATTTTTATTCAACCTCGCACGGGCAAATTTCTACATGGCCTCTGGGGCTTCCCTGAATATGAGCAAACGGCGGATACCGCCTATTTCGAAAACCACGCTTATCCTTTCCACAAAATGCAACCGCTGGGCATTGTCGCCCATGCCTATACCCATTTTCAGTATCACGCTCAGGTCTTTGTCCAGCCCATTAGCCGCAGTTTTGGCTCTGACGAAGGTAAACGCCCTACCGTGATTGAGCGCCTGCCGCTTTCGCGCATTGAAATTAAGATTCTAAAGCTGTTAAAGTAACACCATGTCAAAACTCTCTCCCGATGTTACTGCTCGCCTGCAAAACTACCGCAGTCAGATTGATGCGATTGATGATCAGCTGATCGCATTGCTCAAACAGCGCATTGGCATTGTAGCACAGGTGGGAAAAATGAAGCGGGAAGAAACGCCACTCAAAAACTTCATCCGCTCTGGGCGCGAGGCGGTAATGGTAAAACGCCTTTACGAAGAATTCCGCGATTCTAATTTTCATCCCGCCGCCGCTGCTGCGATGTGGCGATTGATTATCTCCGCTTCCATCCACCATGAAGCACCGCTTAATGTCGCCACCACGAATGCTCTTACAGCGGTTGGCGCTGAATATTTTGGTAGCTTTATGCCTCAGCAACCTTGTGCAAATGATATTGATGCACTGAAGCTTGCGGCTCAAGATAAACAAACGATTGCGGTAATTGCTATCGATTCCGCTGCATTACTGGCGCAACCTGCTTACCATCATCTCAAAATTTTCGCACTGCTGCCCTATATCCCCTCGCCGCTTCCGCGCCCACAGGCCTATGCCGTAGCGCAACTCATTCCTGAAGATACTGGCGAAGATGTTTCAATTTTTTACACAGAAAATCTCATTGCCCTTGAAGGCTATCATACCCAACAGCCCAAAGCTCTCTGGTTAGGGAGTTATGCAAAACCTATTGTTGCTGATTAAGAGCTAATCCGCTAAAAAACTATTCACTATTCACCATTCACGAGTTCCTCATGCCAGCACCTAAACCCAGTATTATGCAAATCAACCCCTATGTGGCAGGTAAATCCAAAGCCGCTGGCGCACAACGGATTATCAAGCTTTCCTCTAACGAGAACCCTTTAGGGCCAAGCCCAAAAGCGATTGAGGCATTTAAAGCGCAAGCAGGAAATCTGCATCGCTACCCCGATAGCGGCCATGCGGAACTGCGCGAGGCAATCGCAGGAGTCTATAACCTGAATGCCACCAACCTCATTTGTGGTAATGGTTCCGACGAACTCATCGGCATGGTCGTGCAGGCCTATACCCAAGCGGGCGACGAAGTGCTCTACCCCGAACATGGCTTTTTAATGTATAAAATTTATGCACTCAGCCAAGGTGCTGTTCCCGTCACTGCACCCGAAAAAGATTTGTGTACGGATGTGGATGCATTGCTCGCGGCCGTCACACCCAAAACCAAAATCGTATTCATTGCAAATCCCAATAACCCTACAGGTTCGTATATCACTAAGGACGAGTTGTACCGCCTGCGTGCGGGTCTGCGCCCTGATATTCTGCTGGCGATTGACGATGCTTATGCCGAATATGTGACCGCAACAGATTACAGCGCAGGGGATGAGATCGCGGCTTCCACCGATAATACTATCACCCTTCGCACCTTCTCTAAAATCCACGGCATGCCCGCACTGCGCCTCGGATGGGCACATGCTCATGCCAGCATTATCGACGTACTCAACCGTATTCGCGGCCCCTTCAATGTAAACTCCGCCTCCATCGCGGCGGGCATTGCAGCAGTACAGGACATTGTATACACCGCTCATTCCCGCGATACCAATAATGCCGAACTCGCGCGCGTAAGTGCATCACTGAGCAAACATTTTACCGTTTATCCTTCCGTCACTAATTTCATTATGATCGAATTAAACAGCGCTGAAAATGTCACCGCCTGCAACCAGTTCCTCACCGAGCGCGGCCTTATCACCCGCGAAATCGGTGCTTATGGACTGGCCAGCAAACTCCGCATCTCCATCGGCACGGCAGAAGAAAACGATATTTTGATTGCTGCGCTAAACGAATTTTCAGCGAAAAAAACAGCCGCCGCATGACCCCACTCTTCCCCACACTCGGCATTATCGGCCTCGGTCAAATCGGCGCATCCATAGCCCTTGCGGCACGCAAAGCAGGCGCAAGCAAACTCATTTTGGGCTTTGATAGCGACGAAGCAGCGAGCGCCTATTGTCAGCAAAAAGGCATGATAGATGCAATTGCAAAACCTGAAGCAATGGCGAAGGATTGCGATTTAATTATTCTCGCCGTCCCCCCCGCTGCGGTCGGTGCGGTTACCAAACGCCTGATCCCGCATCTCAGCGAACATACAGTGATAACCGATGTTGCTTCGGTTAAACTCCCCGTGATGACTTACCTTGAAAACGAATGCCCTGAAGGTATCGCCTTTATCCCGGGTCACCCCATTGCAGGCGGCACACAGGCAGGGCCAGAAGGTGCTAATGGCGCGGTTTTTGCGCGTAAACTAGTAATGCTCACCCCACCGCAAGGCATCGATATTCGCGATCCAGCGCTCGAACGTGTTCGCTTCTTCTGGGAGATGCTCGATTCCGTGGTGGAGATGATGCCCGCCGAAGTGCACGACCTTATTTATGCGCATGTTTCGCATCTTCCCCATGCCATCGCCTATGCCGCGCAATCTTGCTACAGCAACACGCCAGAACATCTGCAACGCTTCTTACGCCTTGCAAAATCTGATCCTGTATTGTGGACAGATGTTTTTATGCATAACCAACAATACACCTTGCTCGCGCTGCGTAACTACATCGCCATGATCAACCATATTGCGGGCGAACTCACCCAAGGCGCACCCGAAGAAGAAGCAAAAGACGATGTAGTGCTTGCACAAGAAGTCCTATTCCCACGCATCGCCGCAAGCTGCCTCATTGCCACGGTTTCAATGCTGGAGCGCCAGTCAGGCCAACGCCTTGCGCGCTACAGCGGCGCAGGCTTTGCCGATGTGGCCAGCCCTGCTGCAACAGAAGAACCCGAAGGCGATATGGAACAAATTTCTTTCCACGCCAAAGCCGTGGTGGAAATTCTGGGGCGCTATGAGCAAAAATTAGAATCCATCGCCAGCGCACTCGAAAGCGGCCAGCCCAAGCAACTACTCTCGCTGCTAGAAGCGGCTTAATTCTTAAGCTGCCATGAAAATCGTATCTTGGAACTGTAATGGAGCATTAAGGAAAAAGATTCACCTCCTTGATGCTCTTAAAGCTGATATTTTTGTTATCCAAGAATGTGAGTCACCTGAAACCTCAACTTCAGAATATAAAAATTGGGCACAGAACTATCTCTGGGTTGGCTCTACAAAACATAAAGGTATTGGAATCTTTGCCAA
>JBILIE010000026.1:0-10740 GCA_044350115.1 Rickettsiales bacterium | reverse complement strand
TGTGATCTCACTAAGAAATAAACCCACAGGGAAGCAAAACATGCCGCTATTCCAAACATATTCTCCTGAGGCGAGATACTGTTTGGCGGTTTTGGCATCAGGTTTTTCAACAAAAGCAGCTACCTGATAGCTACCTGATTTGCCAATCGCTTTACCGTATTTTATATAGCCATAGCCCGTTTCAGGCGCATGGGGGGTGATACCAAACGTGGTGAGATAGCCTTGAGATGCCGTTTCGCAGGCATGGCTCACACCTTTCAAAAACGCAGCGTTATTGGTGATAATGTGATCAGAGGGCAGCACCAGCATTAATGCATTCTCACCATAATGATCGCGCACATAATGGGCGGCGGCGGTAAGGGCAGGGGCGGTATTGCGACCAATAGGTTCCAGCATAATTGCCGCGTCTTTAATGCCTAATTCTTGCATTTTTTCCGCGACTAAAAAGCGGTGTTGTTCGTTGCAAACAATCACAGGCGCTGCAAAATGGGAGCGGTCAGCAACGCGCAAAGCGGTTTCCTGAATCAGGCTCAAAGCAGGGTTATTTAAGTTCAAAAATTGCTTAGGATGGCTACCGCGCGACATAGGCCATAGGCGCGTGCCCATACCGCCAGAAAGGATAACGGGAACACAAACTGTACGATCTTTACTCATAGGACTCCTTGCGATACTACCTGTATCAATATGGAGTGGGTTTTCTACGCTGCATTGCACCAAAAATCAAGCGGACAGTTAAGTAAAGTTAAAATTTATTATTGATTGGCAGCGGCGATAGTGTAGAACCTCTCCTCACTTCATTATACATAGATATAAAGGCACTCCATGACAATCGCGACACAAGCCAAGCAGGCAATATTTCATCAGTTTCACTCGTCCATTTTACGCGCTTATGATATTCGCGGCGTGGCAGGGCAAACCCTGTTTCCACAAGATGCGGAGATGGTGGGGAAAGCATTTGCCACCGCAGTGATTCGCGCCACAGGCAAAAAACAACCTGAAATTGCACTGGCCTTTGATGGTCGTCTGAGTACGCCAGAACTGCGTGATCGTCTGGTTGCGGGGCTTATCAGCACTGGTGCTAGCGTGCGTAATTTTGGTATTGGCCCTACACCGATGATGTATTTTTCGGTTCACCACACAGGCGCAGATGCGGGTGTGATGATTACAGGTTCGCATAATCCGCCCACGCATAATGGCTTTAAACTCATGCTCGGCAAAAATTCGTTTTATGGTGAGGATATTCAAGGCCTCGCAGCGCTCGCTGCAGCGGGAGATTTTGAAGTTGGTGCAGGTAAAGTAGTCGTAGAAGATATTACGGATGCCTATGTGAGTGTGCTTGCAGGGGCGTTTAAAGCCGAAAGTGCCAAGCCGCTGAAAGTGGCATTTGATCCAGGTAATGGTTCGGCAGGGGAAATCACGCGTAAATTGATTGCCGCACTTGGCGGTCAGCATGTGCTGATTAACGGTGAGATTGATGGTAACTTCCCCAGTCATCATCCTGATCCGACCGTTCCTACCAATATGCAGCAATTGATTCACACTGTACAAAGCCAGAATTGCGATTTTGGGATTGCCTTTGATGGCGACGGTGATCGCATTGGCGCAGTCGATAAAATAGGCCGTATTTTATACGGCGATCAGCTGATGATGTTATTCGGCCGCGATGTGCTTAGCCGCAACCCCGGCGCAACGATCATTGCCGATGTCAAAGCCAGTCAGAGCCTATTTGACGATATTGCTAAACACGGCGGCAAGCCGCTGATGTGGAAAACGGGGCATTCATTGGTGAAAGCCAAAATGAAAGAAACGGGTGCAAAACTCGCAGGCGAAATGAGCGGGCACATCTTCTTCTCCGATGGTTATTTTGGTTACGACGATGGGATTTTCTCGGGCGTGCGTCTGATGAATCTCGTCGCTCATGCCAGCGAAACGCTGGAGCAGATGATGGACGCCATGCCCAAAGTGTTCAACACCCCAGAGATTCGGATTGATACGACTGAAGAGAAAAAATTCACGGCAGTGGAAGAAATCCGCCAGCGTTTAATCGCCAGCGGCGCGCAGATGAGTGAGGTTGATGGTGTGCGCGTGAAAACTGCTGAGGGCTGGTGGCTGGCGCGTGCGTCTAACACTCAGCCAGCAATTATCGTGCGCGCCGAAGCCAGCAGTGCCGAAGGACTGGAGCGCCTAACAATGCAGCTCAAAGCCCAAATTGAAGCGAGCGGGATTGCGTTTGTGGAGGGGGGCGGGCATTAATCCTCCTTCTTTTCTTGTCACCCCGCACTTGTTGCGGGGTCTGGGACGGGATGACAACAACAATGCCCTGCTTTGCTATAATAAAAAGCCCGCTGAAAATTCAACGGGCTTTTTTTATTCGTATCAGCAAAATACTAGGCTGCTTTGCGTTCTGCTGCCATTTGCAGGAGCATCTGCACCACTTTGGTGAGATCTACAATGGGCTGTGTCGCTTGCAGGGTGTTATATTCCGCAATGTTATGGAATTTCACCAAGGTTTGTGACCAGGCTACTGCCTGATCTAAATCGACCATGGTCAGTTCACCGCCGTTGCGTGGCAATTTCAGCTTGTCGCCTGCCGCATAGCTGGGGTCATGCGCCATCACTTCAATGCCTTGCGCCATCAGCTTTTGCGCCACATAAAGCGCAGGAGCTTCGCGCAGGTCATCCACGCCTTCTTTAAAGGCAACGCCGAGGAAGCCTACTTTGCGTGCGCCGGTTGCCATAATCGCAGCAACGCCTTGGTCAATCTGCTCTTCGTTGCTGTCCATAATCGCGGCAACGATAGGCAGCTTCGCGCCATTGAGTTCTGCAAACCAATTGAGCCCGCGCACGTCTTTCGGCAAGCACGAGCCACCGAAAGCAAAACCAGGGCGCAGATATTTAGGTGAGATATTTAGTTTATCATCGGCTAGGAAGATACTGATGGTGTCGTCCACATTGCCGCCAAAGGCAGTCACTGCGCGGCCAATTTCATTACCAAATGCGACTTTAAGTGCGTGCCAAGTGTTATCGACATATTTCGCAAATTCGCCTGTTTCAATGCCAGTGCGGATGCGTTGGCCGTTCACATCGCGATAGAGTTCTTCAATGGCGTTCGCGCCAAATTCAGTATCCGCACCAATCACCACGCGGCCTGTGTCGAAGAAGTCGGCAATCGCCATACCTTCACGCAGAAATTCAGGGTTGGCGGCGATGTGGAAATCTACGCCCGCTTTCAGGCCAGAGATTTTTTCGATCACAGGAGCGAGGCGGTTACGCATCGTGCCGGGGGGAACGGTGCTGCGCAGTACCACAACAGTGCCTTTTTCTTCCATCGTTTTGAAGCTTTCGCCTAGTGATTTGGCTACCGCATCGAGATAGCTAAGGTCAGGCAAGCCAGATTCAGGAGTTGGCGTACCCACCGCGATCATGATGATGCGGCTATTGGTGACTGCCATGTGAAAATCGGTGGTCGCAGAGAAGTGTCCTGATTTTTGCACTTCTGCGACGAGTTCATTGACACCTGGTTCTACAAACGGAGCTTCGTTGCGGGCAAAAGCCTCCACACGCGCTGCGTCAACATCTACACCGACGACCTTGAAACCTTGTTTCGCAAAGCAAATACCAGATACGGTTCCTACGGGACCCAGTCCAATCATGCAAACATCAAACATTTTACTCATTTGTTATTACTCCAGTTTGCGTTTAATTATTATTAATTATGTTGCAATACAATAGCCTGTTCCTTGATAAAAATCAATCTTTATCTCCATTAGGGAATGTTAAAGTTTTGTGACAACAAAAAAGCCAGCCATGTTAAGTGGCTGACTTTTTAATAATTAATATCTAAGGTAGGAAAATTTAAGACGCGTCTTTGTCTTTTTCTTTATCTTTTTCCTTACGTATCTTTTTCTTATCACCATGGACGAGGATAGGCTTACCTTCACCATTGACAGTTTTCGCGTCGATGGTGACTTCGGTGACTTTATCGTCCGTTGGCAGTTCGTACATCAGGTCGAGCAGGATTTCTTCCATGATAGCACGCAAGCCGCGAGCACCCGTTCTGCGTTCGATGGCGCGTTTGGCAATCGCCAGAAGCGCGTCTTTGCCAAAATGGAGCTGTACGCCTTCCATCTCAAACAATTTAGCATATTGGCGAGTGAGCGCATTTTTAGGTTCAGTCAAAATCTGTACTAATGCCTCTTCATCCAGATCTTCCAACGTGGCGAGCACAGGCAGACGACCCACAAACTCAGGAATCAGGCCGTATTTCACCAGATCTTCTGGCTCTAGCTTAGATAGTAATGCGCCAGTACGCTCGGTTTTTTCGCTGCGAACATCAGCACCAAAGCCAATGCTCGTGCCCTTGCCACGCATGGCAACGATTTTTTCGACACCAGAGAATGCGCCACCGCAGATAAAGAGGATATTCGACGTATCCACTTGCAAGAACTCTTGCTGCGGATGTTTACGGCCACCTTGCGGAGGAACGGATGCGACTGTGCCTTCCATAATCTTGAGCAGTGCTTGTTGCACGCCTTCGCCCGAAACGTCGCGAGTGATCGAAGGATTATCCGATTTGCGTGAGATTTTATCTACTTCGTCGATATAAACGATACCGCGTTGTGCCCGCTCCACGTTATATTCTGCGGCTTGCAGCAGGCGTAGAATAATATTTTCTACGTCCTCTCCCACATAACCTGCTTCGGTCAGTGTGGTTGCATCCGCCATAGTGAACGGGACGTCCAGAATGCGTGCCAGCGTTTGTGCCAGCAAGGTTTTACCGCAGCCAGTAGGTCCAACAAGCAAAATATTTGATTTTGCTAGTTCAATATCGCCCGCTTTTTCACCTGCATTGACGCGTTTATAGTGGTTATACACCGCCACAGAAAGCACACGTTTCGCACGGTCTTGACCAATGACGTAATCATCCAGCACGCGGCGGATTTCGGCAGGGGTGGCGATAGTATCGCTACCCTCACGCTGAACGGAGCCTTTATCGGCAGCGCGGATAATATCCATGCAAAGTTCGACGCATTCGTCGCAGATAAAGACAGTGGGGCCCGCAATCAGCTTGCGAACTTCATGTTCACTTTTACCGCAGAAAGAGCAGTAACGGGTGTTTTTGGTATCTTTACCGGGTTTTGTCATGGTGTTTCCTAAGAATCTGGTAAGCCAGCTTTGATGTTATCTGTGCAATCGTTAAGAAAGATCTAATAAAATGTTATTTCGAATCTTTCGTCGTTTTGGCTGCTTTCTCCGCATCGGCACGGCTTGCAACCACTTCGTCAATCAAACCGAAGGCCAGCGCTTGTTCCGCCGACATAAAGTTATCACGATCCATCGCTTTTTCTACCGCAGAAAGTTTTTGCCCTGTGTGCTTCACATAAATCTGATTGAGGCGTTCACGCAGCGAAAGAATTTCTTTTGCCTGAATCTCGATGTCAGAGGCTTGACCACGCGCACCACCAGAAGGCTGGTGAATCATGATGCGCGCATTAGGAAGAGCAAAGCGTTTGGCACCACCCGCCAGCAACAGTGAGCCCATTGAGCAAGCCTGACCAATGCAGAGTGTATGCACATCGGGTTTGATATATTGCATCGTATCGTAAATCGCCAGACCCGCAGTGACGACACCACCCGGCGAGTTGATATACATTGAAATCGGCTTATCAGGATTTTCAGATTCCAAGAAAATAAGCTGTGCCACGATGAGCGAAGCCATATGATCTTCCACTTCAGCGGTGAGGAAAATAATGCGCTCCTTCAGCAAACGGGAATAGATGTCAAACGAACGCTCGCCGCGTGCTGTTTGCTCGATTACCATTGGCACGAGGCCACTATGGATTGGTTCCATGATATTCATTACAAGCTCCCTTAATGTATTCTTTTTATCGATCTCTTATGACGTTACTTTAAGCAGTTTTCTTTTTAGCGGAAGCTTTTTTTGCAGGCGCATCTTCTTCATCATCTTTCAGTAATTCTTCAATCGTCACTTTTTTCTGTTTAGGGGTGACCTTTTCGATAATGAAATCAACGGCTTTTTCTTCCAGAATTGGCCCACGCAATTCTTCAAGCTGACCAGGATTTTGGCGATAAAATTCGAACACTTGTTTTTCTTGTCCAGGGAACATACGTGCATGATCCATCACGGCGCGAGAAAGTTCGTCTTGCGTGGCTTTGAGGTTATTGGTGCGGCCGATTTCTGCCAAGACCAGACCCAAACGCACACGGCGTTCTGCAATCGCAGTATATTCAGCGCGCAGTTCTGCTTCTGGCTTGTCGAGCGAATCATCCTGACCTTGCTTTTTTGCTTCTTGCAGGCGTTCCCAGATATTGTTGAATTCGAGATCCACCATACCTTGTGGCGCTTCAAACTTCACCTGTTGATCGAGCTGATCAAAAAGCTGCTTTTTCATTTTAGTGCGCGCCACTTGGTCGTAATCGTTACGCAATTGACCTTCAAGTGCCACGCGGAGCTTTTCGAGGCTGTCCATACCAAAGCTTTTCGCGAAATCGTCGTTGATTTCAGCCTCTGCTTTTTCCATCACCTCATGCACCTGCACTTTGAACTCGGTGGGCTGACCCGCAAGATCAGCTTTGTGGTAAGTGGCAGGGAAGGTAACTTTTACCACTACATCGTCACCTGCTTTTACGCCAACAAGCTGTTCTTCAAATCCGGGGATAAACTGGCCGCTGCCGAGTTCAAGCTGGAAGCCTTTGGCGGTGCCACCTTCAAAGGCTTCGCCACTTAAATAACCTGCAAAATCAATTTTCACTGCATGGCCGAGCTTCGCTTTGGCAGAGGCATCAAGCGCTTTAAATGTTTGATTGCGCTCAGCGAGGCGCTGAATGCTCTCCGTTACTTCTTGCTCAGGGATGTCGTAAGTCAGTTGTTCAATATTCAGCTTCTCAAAGGCGACGGCGGGGATTTCTGGCAGCACTTCGTAGCTCATTTTATATTCGAGATCTTTGCCTTCGTCGAAAGAAGTAATCTCAATTTTAGGCTGCAAAGCAGGGCGGTCGCCTTTTTGCTTTAGTACATCGTTGCTAGTGGAATTTACTGTTTTTTCAATTACTTCGCCCATCACAGATTTGCCATAACGCTGCTTGAGGATTTTAGTGGGGATATGGCCAGGACGAAACCCTGGAATTTTGACGCGGGCGCTGATGGATTGCAGCTGCTCATCCATTTTTTTCTCAATGGTTTTGGCAGGCACTTTCACTTCATATTCGCGGGTGAGTTTTTCTTTTTTCAGTTCGTTGACCTGCATGAGAGCTTTTCCTTTTTTGATTTTAAAATTTGCCTAGTGATAAAGCATGGCAGCGCAGAGTCAACGCTGTTTTTTAGGGATTTGGGCACAATAACCGAGCGAGGCGAGGCGCGCAGCGTGGGGTGTGGGGAGGATTCCCACTCCAAAAAATGTCACGAAACTGTAACACAATCCCCCACTGTTTTTTGGTATAGTGCAAGATGAAGTTAACTGTTTAAGAAAGATTCTGGATGCCTTTATACCGCTACAGCGGCAGCTCCACCATCGACGAAGTGCGTTTTTTCAGTAATGAAAATGGCGGCACGCGTGCCTATCTGCACGCAGCAAAACATGCAGACCCAGAAAAATTGCAAGCGGTTATTCATGACTTAAATAAACAAGGATTTGTTACGTCACCGTGCCATCTTAATGGACAAGAGGTGCTTGAGGTGCGCGGTTTTGGCAAAGAGAGCAAACTGCGTGCAGCTTTAGGCGAAGTGGGGGCGGTTCATGGCCATCCACATCGTGATGAACTGGGCGACGATAAGTTGGATGTGTTGGCATGGTTTAAGCAAAAAAGCTTAATCATTAGCGCATTGTTTTATCTGGTCGGTGATTTTTGTTTTATCAAGTATGAGAAAGTTAATACAAAAATCAAGGATACCAAAAAAGATGAAAAACATGCGGCACTTAATGCTGCGATTGCGACGTTTAATACTGACAAGAGTGCTGCCAATAAAGTAGCCGAATACACAGATGTAGATAATCGCTCCAAGTTTGCAAAATCAAAAGTGTGGGACTGGCTTGCAGGTTACGGTTATTTGGCGGGCAGTACTAGCTCGCTAGCTTCATTAATGCTTCGTGGCGATACTTCGCAAATGGAACTTGGCAGTATTTCGCGTTTCATTTCCGATGCAGCGAGAGATGCTGGGCTGGAAGTTGCGGGACATCCCGCATTGCAAAATGCAATGGGATTGCATGATACACGCAGCAAGGCGGCAAAAGTATTTACAACCTATTCAGCTGAGATGATGAATCTGAGTTTTGCGACTGCAGGTTTGGCGATCGCTAAGGATAGTTTTGAGACGCATCAACGCCTAAGCAAAGAAGAAAAAGCTTTTGGGCATGTTTATGATTTTAGCAAAGATCAGCGTCATTTGGATGATAAAAGTGTTGCTTTTAAGGATGTGGTGTTGGGCACAGGTACGGTGCTTTCAGGTGTTACCAGCAGTATTATTAAAGAAAAGCCAGTAGACCCCAACAAGCAACGCAAAAAAGGGGTGGCGGGTGTTATAGAATATATGAAAGAGCGCCCACTTCGCATTGCGGGGGCGGGTTATCTGATTAGTACAGTGATTCATTTATGGAGTTCGTTGCAAGAGCGCGGCTCTATTAAAAATGAGAACAAAATTCGTGGAACGGACAATCAGTTTCCAACAGATCATACGACCTATCGTCTTGGATTTGTAATTATGAATTTGATTGCTGAAGTGATTATGTATTTTTCCTCGAAAGGTCATGGTGAGGGGATGAAATCGGACGAGAGCTTGGATATTACGGCGACTTCGATGGTGGCGCAGATGATTGCTAAGAAACCGCTGGAAGAGCGAGAAGCATTGGTCAATACGATGGCAGAAGCCTTGGCGCAACAGCAAGCGCTAGGCATTAAAGTAGATAAAGCGAAAACAATGCTCCACGAGCAACTCGCGGCACTTGAGAAGAACCCTTGGGCGAAGGCGGTGGCGGTTCAGGTTGAGCCTTCGGCACCGGTGGTGATGGCAGAGAAAGCAGCGGAGGAAAAAGCGCATGCGATTTCGGATCTAGCCTCTGCGCCAGAAGCCGCACCTGTTAATGCTGCAACTTCACACGGTATCACCCCACGGGAGAAAACCATCCCTGTACAAACCAGCCTGATCGAGCGAGCGGTGGCGGAACCAAGCTTTGCAGGCGCTACTCTTTAATAATCTCTGCATTATGTAATTCGTAAAATACGCCGGAGGAGAGGCGCTGTAATTCTAATCTCCCTTGCACCAAAATAGGGTCTCCCTCAGAACTGACGGAATCTTGCGTGATGACGCGGATGGTCTGGGTGGCGCCACCTTGCAGGCAATAAGGGCAGGTGGGTGGCGTGGAAACCAGCAGGAATTCAGAAAAAGTCGGCGTGGGCTTCATCGTCACCATATAGCCTTTGATTTTGACCTGCTGATGATCGAGCTTTTTGATTTCTGGCGGGAAGCTGCGGGAATGATGATTACCTTCATCGTCGATAGTGAATTCTTGCGCTTCGCCCAGAGTGCTCCACGCAACCGCGCCTGCGGGGGTGGTGTACATTAAATGATGATTTTGCCAGAGATACATGCCGCCTTGAACCAGCACTGCCAGCGCAATCACTGCGCCAATTGCATAAGGGGTGTTCAGCCATTTGCGAAGGTCGAGTTTCATTTTATTTGCTGTGCATTGTGAATTTTGAAGAACATCCCCATTTGTTCGTCGCTCATCAGCTCGAAAGTGCCACGCAGGGTGATGAGGCCGTCTACCCATTCCACCGGCTCAAGCGTTTTAATGTCGATCACCTCATTGGGCTCACCCGGAGGGCAAAAACCGCAAGTAGGCGTACGTTTGGAAAGCAAAAAATGGGTGAAGGTTTCGGTCGCTTCCAACGGCATGATAAAGCCCTGAATGGTGATTTCTTTGCCTACTAAGGCTTTTACTTCAGGTGCGTGAGTGGCTTTGTAGAGATAATGTTCTTCATCCACCACGATTTTGGTTTTAGCAAGCGTTGTCCAGAGTGGGTCTTTTGATTGCGGCAGCGCATCCTGTGCAGCGCGCTCATCAGAGGGCTGACCGAGATCTTCAGGCATTGGCTGTTCGCTGAAGCCAGAGAGCAGCAAAAAAGAAAATAGGAGAGCGAGTTTTTTCATCTATTTACCTTCCGCCAGCACTTGCACCACATTCACGCGGTAAGCCATAATCGCAGGGATGATCGCGGCTAGGATGCTCACGAATAATGCTGCCATCGCCACATAGATTTCAGAAGGATGAAAGCCGATGGCGCCGAGCGAGAGATGCTTAGTTTGCTCTATCCATTGTTGCATGGCAACGGCAAACAGATGCCCCAATAATACGCCGAGCAAGAGGCTTGCAATGCCTAGCAATAGGCCTTCTGCCAGCATAACACTCAGTACTTTTGTGCGAGTCGCACCGAGGCTGCGCATCAGTGCAATATCGTAGCGGCGTTCATTCACTGCATTGAACAAAGTAATGAAAAAGCCGATTGCAGCAATGCCTATCAGTACGCCGCCAAAGGCGGTAATTGCACTGCTGCCCACGCCGAGTAATTGCATCATCCGCGCCACTTCAAAAGCAGGGCTCGCCGCTTGCATCGAGCTGGTTTTATTGACCATGCGCGGCAGAGTGACGGCAGCCATCGGTGTTTTATAGGTCACCAAAAGTGAAGTGATTTCACGGTCTTCGAGATGCTCAGCTTCATCAT
>JBILIE010000198.1:0-3527 GCA_044350115.1 Rickettsiales bacterium | reverse complement strand
CATGCCCAATTTATTACCGAAGGCTTGAAGCTAGCGGGGCATAATGCGGATCGTGCGAGCAATGGCATGGATGGCTTGTTTTTGGCCACTGAAGAAAAATACGATATTTTAATTGTGGACCGGATGCTGCCTAAACTGGACGGTCTTACGGTGATTCAAACCTTGCGTAGCGCAGGCAACAAAACACCCGTGCTCATCTTAAGCTCGCTCAGTAAAGTAGAAGAGCGCATTAAAGGATTGCGCGCAGGGGGCGACGATTATCTGACCAAGCCCTTTGAATTTGGTGAATTATTGGCGCGCATTGAAGCCCTCGCCCGCCGCGCCGCGCCTGAAGAAACGGAGCGTACCATGCTGGTCGTCGCGGATTTGGAAATGAATCTGCTCAATCGCGAAGTCACCCGCAAAGGCCAGAGAATAGAACTGCAAAACAAAGAATTCCAACTGCTGGAATTTTTTATGCGCCGACCCGATCAGTTGATTACTCGCACAATGCTGCTTGAAAGCGTGTGGGATTTTCACTTCAGCCCGAACACTAATTTGATTGATGCACAAATCAGCAAATTGCGCCAAAAAATAGACAAGCCCTTCCAAAAATCCCTGCTCAAAACGCTCAAGGGCGCAGGATATAAGTTATGCGCGCATGATTAATTTTTTCAAAAGCTTTTCTTTTAAGGCGGGACTGTTGCTCTTTGTGGTGATTAGCGCCACGCTAATTTTGCTGCGGATACTCACCTATCAACAAGCCGTGGAGGCCACATATGCCGATATTCGTTCGATTGTCGCCGCGCATTTGGTGGAAATTGAGGAGGTCATGGAGCATGATGACCCAGAAGAAATTTTTACCTTTGTGCACGATGTGGCGCAGGAACGACAAGACCCCCATTTGTATATTGGATTCACCGCACAGGGGCGCAGTGAAGGGAATTTGCCGCTGATTGATCTGGCACTCAATCGTGAGAACTGGCAAGAACTGAGCCTCCCTGCACGAGGCGAAGGCGAGGCACAAAAATTATATATTAAGGCGCGGCAATATCCCGATCACAAACAGTTAGTGGTTGGGTACGATCTTATTCGTGTGGCGCAATTGCGCGATGCGCTAATGCGTGGACTAATTGAGAACTTTTTGCTGTCTTTATTGCTCTCCTCGGCGCTGAGCGTGTTGTTGATTTATTTGCTCAACTCGCATTTGCATAAATTCAACCTTGCTTTTCAGCGCGTGATGTCGGGTGATTTGGCCTATCGGTTGCCGATTCAAACCCCCATCGACCAATTTGATCATCTGGGCAAAAACTTAAACGAAATGTTGGATTGGATTGAGGTTTTGATTGGGACGGTAAAAGATTCCAGTAATGCGCTGGCGCATGATCTGCGTACGCCGCTCAGCCGCCATCGACTAGAGTTGAACTCGTTGCTGCACCATCACAAGTTGCCCACAGAAATACGAGAGACGCTAGCCTTTTCGATTCAACGGATTGATGGTCTGGTAGAAATGTTCGAAAATATTCTCAGTATTGCCAGCGCCGAATCACGCAGTGATACGGCACTCTTTGCGCCGCTGGATCTCAGCGCACTCATCATGGATATTGCCGAATTTTATGAGCCACTAATTGATCAAAAAAACCAGCAGCTGGTGGTGAATTTGCCGCCCAAACGTGTGGTGATGCGCGGTGATAAGCAGTTGTTAGGGAAGGCTATTTTGAATTTGCTGGACAATGCAGTGAAATATACGAGCGAGGGCGGAAAAATAGAGATGACATTACAAGTAATGCCCGAAGCAATGACGGTATGCATTGCAGATAATGGGATGGGAATTCCCGCAGAATTGGTTGAAAAAGCCAAACAGCGTTTTGTGCGATTAGATGAAAGCCGACATACGGAGGGTACAGGGTTGGGCTTTAGCTTGATTGAAGCGGTGGCGAAATTACACCGTGGCAGCCTAAGCCTCGCCGATAATCAACCGGGTTTGCGCGCCACGCTGCATTTTAGAGTTTAAAGCAAATCTCGCCAGCGTTCGGCGGCTTGTAAATCGCGCAGGAGGTTGTTGGCGCGCTCCTCCGCTTCTTCTTCCAGCCCCCAATGCTCGATATTATATTCTTCTTCCAATCGACTGAGGTGGAAGAGTTCATCGGCATTCAGCGCGTGATGCACAAAAGCCAAGCCTAAAATAAGCGAAGTGGCAGGCTTCACCACGGCGGCCAGACAGGCCAGTTGCCACGGCGACAATGCCGCCATCGCCGCCTGATGTTTGAGGCTATTAGGGGAGGGTTGCGCTACCGGAACGATTCCTGTGCCGAGGTGATAGTGCGTGCCGAAGCGTTTTTCTGCCCAGGTGATCCACGGTTGCCACTGGCTTTGTTGTCTTACAGCAAGTTCTTCTTCTCCCCAATAACAGAGCAGATCTGTCTCGCCGTATTCGAGCAATTCTTCAGTCACGGCGGCACGTTGAGGGATAACCAGATCGATTGTCAATGCGGCATAGCCTGTCATCGGCAAAAGATGTGGTTGTATTTTAGTGTCGCCCAGTGCCTCCCACTCGGCCACAATTGCATCTGCAACCATTTGATTCGGCGCAGAAAGCGGCTGGCGTGCGGGGGTGAGCAGGGGCTTGCCCGCATAAATGACGGCAAGGGGGGCAAAATTTGACATTTTTGTCACTCTCTGATAGTATTAAGAATCGTTTAAACTTATGTTGTGGTCTGTATCGTGTTTGCGGCAATTAACATACCTGCACTGCCCGCGCCATCGTATAGTTATACGGCGGTGAGTCAGCCTTTGTCCACGCCGTCGCTCGGCAGCCTGCCCAGCAGCTTTGTCCATTCAGCGGTAGCACTGCCTGCGCTCAACAATCAGCGCGGCGGGCAATCGGGGTTAGTCGCGCCACTGGCGCAAACCGCGCCCCAAACGGCCAGTCAGACTACCTACTTTAACCTCAATGTACTTGCGAATACGGGTGGGTCACCTGATTTTTCTTCGGCCTTCTTCACGCAGTTGCTGGCGCAAAGCAATGCGGAAACGCAAGCGACGATCGCCAATAGTTTCAGCACCTTGCACGCAGGGGATCCTGAAATTCTGACGGCGTTTTCGAATGTAAAATATATGCCCAGCGCGGCAGCGAAACCGCAGCCCCAAAGCGCACGGGTGGAGCCATTACAGATACAAAGCGTGCCCAGCGAACAACAACAAATCCGCGTACAAGCGCAGCAGCAACAACAAGTGCAACAACAGCAAGCCGCTGCCCCTCAGGCAGAACGCAGCTTCGCCACGGTGGTGATGCGCAGCAGTTATAGCTATGCTCCTATCATCGCCGCGCCGCAACGCCGTAGCGAAACACAAGGCAACACAGAAGATACCCTGCGCCGTGATCGTAGCTTCTTGCCGAAAGAGGCCGCTGCCGCTTATGAGCGCGCCGCGACCTATGCGGTGACACCGAAGCCAGTAGAGGCAGCGGATAAAGGCAATACGAATTAAGGAGTGACGTCCGCTGATACAGCGGCAGGCGCTACTGATCCTGCGGGAAATTGCTTTTA
>JBILIE010000025.1:0-10799 GCA_044350115.1 Rickettsiales bacterium | reverse complement strand
CCCCGCTTTTGCCAAAGCCCATCTGGGCGCAGGTCACGAGCTTCCGCTCGCTGGCACTGTTTTTGTCTCGGTCAAAGAAGGCGACAAAGAAATCACCCGCGAAATCGTGCGCGATTTGCTGGGTCTGGGCTTTGACGTCGTTAGCACCCGCGGTACCACCCGCTACATGCACGAACATGGCCTTACGGGTGTGCGCCAAGTCAACAAAGTGCGCGAAGGCCGCCCGCATATTGTCGATATGATGGTGGACGGCGAGATCGACCTCGTCATCAACACCACCGAAGGTACACAGAGCATCGCCGATTCCTATTCCATTCGCCGCACCGCGCTGATGCGTAAAATCCCCTACAGCACCACCATCGCCGGCTCCCGCGCGATTGTGGAAGCCATCGCCTCCATCCGCAACAAAGGCGGGTTAGAGGTGAAAGCACTGCAGGAATATTTTTAGCGATTACGGGGGCTGGGATCGGGTTCACTCCGTTCCAGCAGGCTCTTTAGCACTTTTGCTGGCGTACGCCCCCTGAAATCTTGCATAGAATCCTTGGCAAAGAGTTCTGGGTCTGTGGCCTGAGGGGTAATGATCAAGGGCGCAGCCTTGCGAGGGATTGACACTCCCTCGGGTAGCGTAGACATCTCCCACTCCGCTGCAGGCCGATATTTTAAACCCATACTCTGCATTTCCCCATCCATCTGCCGCAAACGCTTCCATTCTTCTGGCGAAAACCACACATCTTTAGAAAACTCTTCTAGAGTCTGCATTAAGGTCGTATATTCTCTATAAGTTACCATCCCTTTTTCACGAAACAGCGCGAAGATCCGCTTGTCTTCTTCTGTACCTCTTTTTTCAATCTGAGGGGCATAGTGATCACACGCCTCCTTGAATGCCTGTGCGAATGTCTCTGGCGGCCACGCCGCTGCGGCTCTTTTTAGATTTGCGGCAATCACCTCTTCATATCGCGGCAAAATATCTGGCAAGCTATCCAATGTGTAAAAATCTTCAAATCTCTGTCCAGATTGATAGTAACCAATCTGAGGCCGCCCCACTATATTGCTGGTCACAAGAAAATTGCCGCTCACAAACAAATAATTTGTCCGAGGGGGTTCGCCATATTTTGCCATAATGCGGTCTGTACTCGTCACCGTTTGGCGCTCTTCAGGATAGATCTGCTGTATCATACTTTGCTGCATTGCTTGAGACATGCTGTGGAAATTAACAAAGTGAATCAGCTCGTGTATTGTTATGTGGTGTTCCGACATGGGGATCACTTTACCGCTGACAACATCTAGATATCCTAATGATGACGGTTGTGAACCCAAATAAACAATACCAGACGCAGGATCAAACATGGCAACTTCAGCATCCAGAATACAAATACGCAATGTGTGTTGCTGGATATGCTTCCGAAATTCTGCGCCCAACAGAGAATCCTCCAGAATATCGGTAATTGCCTGCCCAATCCCCGTGATTTGTGCCCCATATACACTGTCTTGAGAGGTGAGCGTGGTTTCTTCTCCCTCATTATTATAGGCAAAAAACTTTATTTTCCCCTGACTGACAAGATCTTGCCATGATTCCGCTGACGGAATTATCGGAGTCACTTCCGTTTGCACCGAATTAACAGATTGCGCCTGCATTCGCGGCGTCGCCCAGCTTGCCGCAGACAGCAGAAAAAGCCATTGCATGGCATATTTACGCAAAATTTCCATTCATACACGGTACCTTAGAAAGGTTAAAAATAAATGATCGTTCCCGCAGCAATTACTGGGGGCTGCCGCCGCGACCTATTGCCTCTTGCTTATTGCCCCCTGCCTTGCTACCTTCCCCCCCTCACCCACACCCAAAGGAATAAAGGCGATGGAAAAATTTCCCGTCACACAGGCTGGTTTTGTCAGAATGGAAGCGGATTTGAAGAATCTCAAAAACGTGGAGCGTCCTGCCGTGATTAAAGCCATCTCGGAAGCCCGCGAACATGGCGATTTGTCAGAAAATGCTGAATATTCCGCAGCAAAAGAAAAACAAAGCTTCATCGAAGGTCGGATTGCCGATCTCGAAGCACGGATTTCGCGCGCGCAGGTGATTGATGTCGCCTCGCTTTCGGGCAATACCGTCAAATTCGGCGCGACCGTGACCGTGATCGACGAAGACACGGAAGAAAAAACCACCTATCAAATCGTGGGTGATTACGAAGCGGATATGACCCAGCGTCGCCTTGCGCTTTCTGCCCCCATTTCCCGCGCTCTCATCGGCAAATCTGTTGGCGATTCGGTAGAGGTCAACACCCCCAAAGGCCTAAAATTCTACGAAATCGCCAAAGTAGAATTTAAATAATAAACCCAACGCTTGAAGTGCGTTGGGTTATCCGAGCAAGGCGCGGCGCGAAGCGTGGGGTTTGGGGAGTATCCCCACTCAAAAAAGAGAATATACCGCCCACGCCGAACTCAAAAGCCAACCCATCACTTAATAATAGGTATATATGAAAAAAGACCCCCTCTTGCCGCTTAAACTGCTCGTCTATGGCATGGGCATTATGCTGGTGGGCGGCTTTTTTTATTTGGCTTATACGCTCATGTCCAAAGCCAGTGAACTCACCACCAAAAGCTGCGATAGCATTACCCTCGCTGCCGAGGCTCCCGTGGGCGCGACACTCAAAAGCAGCCGCTTTGAGGGTAATTATTGGGTAATTACTTACAAACAAAAAAATGGCGGCCAAATATTGTTGCGTTACGAGCCTTGCGGCAAATTAGTCCAAAAAGTAACCGTGAAGTAGCCTCACCAAAAACAATTAAAAAATCCTTAAAGGCCGCTTTACTCCTCGCTTGAAATAGCATAGGGTAGAAGAAAATCGGCACAGAAGCACACTTCTGGCACTTTAAAAATGTAGAGGGTAGGTCATGCAAATTTTTGGTTTCGGCAGCAAAACAGAGTCAGACGAACCCGTTGCGGCGCCGCGTGCGCATGTGATTGTCACGGGCAACGAAAAAGGCGGGTCGGGCAAAACCACCACCACCATGCATCTGATTGTCGCGCTGCTGCGTCTTGGCTTTAAAGTCGGCACAATGGATATTGATTCACGCCAGCGCACCTTAAGCCGCTATATGGAAAATCGCCGCCAGACCATCAACAAACAAGGTGTGTCGCTGCCAGAATCCAACCATATGGTCATTCAGAAAAGCCCGTTTAATCTGCAGGAAGACGCCGAGCAGGACGAGCGCGAACGCTTTACCCAAGGCGTTGAAAAGCTGATGGCCGATTGCGATTTCATCATCATCGACAGCCCAGGGAACGACACCTATCTCTCCCGCCTTGCCCATTCCTATGCCGATACCGTCATCACCCCGATCAACGATAGCTTTGTCGATCTCGACGTGCTGGCGAATGTTGACGGCACCACGCTCAAAGTCGTGCGCCCCAGTATTTACAGCGAGATGGTGTGGGAGCAAAAACTCCAGCGCGCCAAGCGCGATAAAGGCAGCATCGACTGGATCGTGATGCGTAACCGTCTCAGCAATATCGATGCGCGCAATAAGCGTTTCATGACCCAAGTGCTCACCGAACTTTCGCGCCGCATTGGTTTCCGCGTCGCACCGGGTTTCAGCGAACGCGTGATTTTCCGCGAATTATTCCTGCAAGGCCTCACCGTGTTGGACGTGATGGATGCGGGCGGCAGCACCAGTGTTTCGCTGTCGCATGTCGCCGCACGTCAGGAAGTGCGCGATTTGCTCAAGCTCCTGCAAATCCCCAAAATCGACGCGCGAATCGACGAGATGCGTATTAAACCAGAGCGTAAGAAAAGCACCGTCGATGTAAGCCTTTCTGAAGAAGAAATGGCCGTCACCAAAACCACCGACGAAGTGGCAGAAATCGAAGCAGAAACGCCCGAACTCGAAGCCGCCTCCGCGTAAGCTTCGTGACAAAACTCGTCACCGTTGTTGCCGCTGCGCTCATTAATTCCGCAGGCGAAATTCTGATTGCCCAGCGTCCTGCCCACAAACATATGGGCGGATTATGGGAATTTCCCGGTGGTAAAATCGAAGTGGGCGAATCCCCCGAAGCCGCGCTGGTGCGGGAATTGCACGAAGAGCTGGGGATAGAGGTTGCCCTAAAAGCCCTCGCGCCGCTCACCTTTGTTTCACATGGCTATGAAACATTTCATTTATTGATGTTGTGCTACACTTTACGCACATGGAGCGGCAATCCCACTTCCACCGAACACACCGCATTGGCATGGGTATCACCCGATAAACTCACCGATTACCCCATGCCGCCAGCGGATATACCGCTGATAGCCGCACTACAATCTTTTGCATTCAAAGCAGTATGAGGAGTGCAAAGCGAGGCGCGCGGAGTGTACGCTTTGTACATGAGCACGCCGAGTCTGCAGCACGACAAAATAATGCAAAGAATGCGGAAGATTGTTACATACCCTTAGTCAGCAAGCCTAAAGCACTCCAGCTCTCACGCATATGATCGGGCAGAGGCGCGGTGAATTCCATGTCTTTGCCATTAAAATTGGGCAAGAAAATCTGGCGCGCATGTAAATGCAATTGCCACGGCAAATTCAAATCCTGCGAGAATTCTTCGCCCGTGCCAAAATATTTACCATCGCCATAAATCGGATGGCCAAGATGCTCCATATGCGCCCGCAGTTGATGCGTCCGTCCCGTCAGCGGCTTCAGCTCCACCCAGCTCATTTTGCGCGCTAAAGTTTCAATCACGCGATATTCGGTGATGGCACGTTTGGCATCTGCCTCCACATCTTCGGTTTTACGCAACCCGCCGCCTGCGGCAATCCGCTCGGCCTTGCCTTTTTGCGCGATTTGCTGGAGCTGTTGCGAGGTCAGGTTCAGCACCTGCATCCGCTCCTCCCCCGCACGGCCTTGCTTCACCAAAGGCGCATCAATCTTGCCTTGTAGTGGAGTGGGCACCCCCGCTACCAACGCCCAATAGGTCTTTTGCGTTTCTTTGCCCGCAAACATTTTCATCAATATATCCGCCGATTTCGCATCGCGTGCGAGCAGCAAAATCCCGCTCGTATCCTTATCCAGCCGATGCACCAATTTGGGTGATTTACCATTTTTATCCGCCAACGCTGGCAAAAACGCATCAATATGCTGATCCCCAAGGCCAGAGCCGCCTTGCGTCGCCAAACCTGAAGGTTTGTTCAGCACAATAATCGACTCATCCTCATACATCACCATCGAGCGGATCCAATCAGCATCCTGCTTGCTCACCCCAGCTTTCGGTCGCACTGATTCGACAAATTCGGGGTGTTTAATTTCCTGCCCTGTCTGCACCCGCTGGCCTGCTTCGGCGCGTTTTCCGTCCACCTTCACCAATTTATTGCGCAACGCCTTCTGCAGCTGCGCCTGTCCCACATCCGGAAAATGCCGCGCAAACCAGCGGTCAAGACGGATGTCGGAGTCTTCTTTAGAAACCTTGGAAATTTTCATACAGCCATTACTTTCATCATTTGTATTCCCACCATCACCGCCCCCACAGAAACAATAACGGATACCAGCACATAACCCAGCGCCAGCGCCATATTCTGGTTATTTTGCAGCAGCTTCACCACATCCAGCGCAAAGCTTGAAAAGGTGGTGAACCCGCCGAGAAAGCCGATGCCCAGCAGCGCATAAAGCGTGTTTTGCAGCCGATCAGGGTCGCGCAGCAACCAGCCCATCAGCAGCCCCATCAGCAGCGATCCCGCAACATTCACCGCCAATGTGCCATAAGGAAACCCCGCGCCGAAGGCCTGCGTCAGCCGATGGCTCACCACAAACCGCGCCACCGAACCCGCCGCGCCGCCCAAAGCTACTGATAGAATTAAAGGTAAAGTCATGATCATGCGGCGGATATAGCACATTGAGTGGCGAGTGGCGAGTGATTGGTGAGGGGGATCAGCCTCCCCCATATTACCCAAAAATGTCATGCAGTTGTCATTCAATGTTCATAAAGCCGTCACAAAACCGTGCTATGATGAACATTGAATGTAAAAGGATTTGGAGTTTTTATGGTTGCCCTGCCTCAAATAAAAAAGCCTTGGTGGTTATTTCCGTCAGACCCTCAATCACTGGATGATGTGCCTGTAGTTGATAATGAAACATTAGAAGAACTTATCCGCAGTGGGAAGGCTCGACTATTGAGTCCTGAAGAGGTTGAAGCAAGGTTCGGGGTGCAGGAATCAAATTTTCAGCAACCAGATTTTGAAGCCTTTGCACAAAAACATGATTTTACAGAAATGCGGGCGACTGTTTTTGGCAACACCAATAAGGCGGCAAGCGCTCCTGCCGCAAATTCACCTCAGAGCGATGTTGCACCTAATGAGCCAGAATCCCCCAGAGATATGGCAGAGATTGTTGCTGAAATGCGCCTCGCTTCTGCGCGGATACAAGATCACCAACACACAATGTTTGGCAGTGCTGAAAATTTAACAGATAATCCTGCGCTGGATAAACATTTCAAAGATAAGTTTGAATTTGCAGAAGCGGGCGTGGGTGCCAATACCGAAATGATGGAGAAATTGAGCCAGGAGCTATCTAGCCATCCTGACTTTGCGGCTACGCAGGGCGATGCTCAAAAATGGCAAGCGGTGCTGGATCAATCAGATGCTAATCTGAGTGAATGGGAAAAGAATACCACTGCGAAACTTGATAAAGTGGACATGAGTGCGCCTTTTTCTAGCGGGGATTCACTGGAGTATCTCGCCGCACAACGTTCGAATCTAAAGAACGCAAAAGAGGGGATCTACACAAGTGATTTTGATGCAGCGATGAACACACTCAAAAATAGTGGGGCAAGAACCAACGATAATCATGATTTTAATGGGCCTGAAAACGCTCATAGGAACGAAGCAACGAATACGGTTAAGACCAGATCATAAATGCCTCTTGCCTCTTGCCCATTGCTTCCCCACCCCCTACAACTACCCCTCATGACAGTCATCACCGATACCGACACTTTGCGCGCTTTTTGTGAGCGCATGAGCCACGAGCCGTTTATCACGCTCGATACCGAGTTTCTGCGGGAGAAAACCTATTGGCCGCAGCTTTGCCTTGTGCAAATCGGCGGAGCAACGGAAGCAGCAGCGATCGACCCGCTCGCCGGAGCGATGGATTTAAAGCCACTTTACGATCTCCTCGCCAATGAGAAAGTGCTGAAAGTGCTCCACGCCGCAAGGCAGGATATGGAGATTTTTCATCAATCCATGGGCGGCAAACTTCCTACTCCCGTCTTCGATACGCAAATCGCCGCGCAAGTCGCAGGTTTAGGCGAATCCGTGGGTTACGAAGCATTGGTGAAACAGCTCCTAGGCCAAAGCATCGACAAATCACAGCGTTATACGGATTGGTCGCGCCGACCGCTTTCTGCCTCGCAAATCGAATATGCGTTGGGCGATGTGACCTATCTACGTGATGCATATTTAAAGCTGATCGAACGCATTACTAAAAATAACCGCCGAGAATGGATTGCGCAAGAGATGGCCGAAATCGCCAATCCCGCAATTTATCTCTTGCAGCCAGACGAAGCGTGGAAGCGCATTAAAATGCGTGCCTCGCATCCGCGTCAGTTAGGCCGCCTCAAGGCCTTTGCCGCATGGCGCGAGGCACTGGCACAGGCGGAAGATCTCCCGCGTGTGCGCATTGTGCGCGACGAAGTGCTGGTGGAAATGGCCGTGAACCTGCCTAAAGACGAAGGCGAAATGGATCGCATCCGTGGTTTCCCCGGTCATCTCAAACGCGAATGGCGCAAGCAACTCTGGGAAATTTGCCATAAAGTCGCCGATCTCCCCAAGGAGGACTGCCCCCCTCTGCCCAAACACGATCCTCTCCCGCCCCAAGCAGAAGGCCGCTTAGAGATGCTCCGTATGCTCCTCAAACAATGCGCCCGCGATGCCGATGTCACCCCCCGCATGGTAGCGGATAAGGACGATTTAGAGTGGTTGGCACGAGGTTCTTTTTTGAATGGGGCTACCGCCCCAAACCCCACGCTTCGCGCCTCGCCTTGCTCGGTGGGAGGCTCAAAAGAAAGCCCCACACCCCATGTCCCATGCCTCGCCTTAACAGGCTGGCGCCACGAGGTTTTCGGCAAGCACGCGCTGGGGATGCTGCAAGGCAAACTCGCTATTTGTCTGCACCCCCAAACAGGCGATATTATTTTTACGGAGTGCTAGATGAGCGCGAATAAAAACCGCAATCTCGCGCTTAATATGCTCGCCCTCGTGGTGGGGATGTTTTTGCTGTGCTATGCTTCTGTTCCACTCTATCGCATGTTCTGCCAGATGACGGGCTTTGGCGGCACCACGCAGGACGTTTCTGCTCAAAAACCTCTCCCCACCCAAGCCTATGATCGTGAAATGACGGTATTCTTCAATGCCGATGTAATGCCCGAATTGCCATGGAAATTCGCGCCACTCCAGCGCAAAGTTTCCGTCAAAGTTGGCGAACAGAAATTAGTATTTTTCCGTGTGACCAACGAAGGCACCGAACCGCTCGAGGGTGTCTCCACCTTCAATGTTGCTCCCGACGATATGGGGCAGTATTTTGTCAAAGTAAAATGCTTCTGCTACGAAAAACAGCGCATTCAGCCAGGACAAACCATTGATATGCCCGTATCCTTCTTCATCGACCCCTCACTGCTCGAAAACGATGATTTAGATAAACTCACCTCGGTGACCTTGTCATATACGTTTTTTAAGACGCTACCTAAAGAGTGAGGCTCTCCCCTTTCGTAAGGGCGGTGCAATCCTGCATCACGGGGCGAGGATTCCTTGTTCGCAAAAGCATTCTGCTTGTTTTTGCGGCTTTTTGGGGTAAAGGGATAAGAGTATCATACCGTCCTTCTGGACGCTTAAACAACAAAGGTTGCTATGTCACATCACGATCAACACCCCACTCAATCTCACGATTACCACCTTGTTGACCCAAGCGCATGGCCTATTTTTTCAGCACTTTTTTTGTTTGCGCTCACTCTGGGCGGCGCAGCAGCAATGCATTCCTATCCTTGGGGCGCACCCTTGGCAGGTGCGGGTTTCGTGGGGATTCTCTATATCATGTTCGTCTGGTGGCGCGATGTGATTCGCGAAGGTAAGGCCAATCATCATACGGGCGTGGTGCAGCACGGTCTGCGTTGGGGCATGTTGCTGTTCATCGTTTCCGAAATCATGTTCTTCGCCGCTTTCTTCTGGGCGTTTTTTGACCATAGCATCTTCCCGCGCCTGCCGCTTGATGGCGTATGGCCGGTGATGGAGGGCATCTGGCCGCCTGCGGGCATCACCCCGATGGATGCATGGCACCTGCCCTTCCTTAACACACTGATTCTGCTGCTTTCGGGCACCACCGTCACTTGGGCGCATCATGCCCTGCTGCATAAGGACAATAAAGGCGTAGTGCAGGGTCTGGCTTGCACCGTGGGTCTCGGTATTTTCTTTACGGCATTACAAGCATTAGAATATAGCCATGCTCCGTTTAGCCTCACCGACGGCACCTTTGGCGCCACTTTCTATATGGCCACGGGTTTCCACGGTTTGCATGTATTGATTGGTACGATCTTCCTCGCCGTTAATCTCAAACGTGCCATGAACAATGGCCTGACCACGGAACATCATCTCGGTTTCGAATTCGCCGCATGGTATTGGCATTTTGTGGATGTAGTGTGGTTGTTCCTGTTTGTGTTTGTCTATTGGTGGGGCGGACAGTAGATGACCCAGTCATCGCAAACTAGCGCCTTTCGCGCTGGTTTGTTGCAACGCTGCCCCGCTTGCAGCAAAGGCAAGCTCTATCGCGGGCTGCTCGCCGTCACCGACCAATGCAGCGCCTGTGGTTTAAATCTGCAAGCACGCGATCCGGGCGATGGCCCCGCTTTTTTCGTCATCACCTTTTTTGGTTTTGTCGTCGTCGCACTGGCCGTGTGGTTTGAATTTGCGTTTACACCGCCTTTATGGGCACATGCCGCGCTCTGGATTCCCTTTGTAAGCCTTGGCTCTATCCTCTTGCTCCGCATCACCAAGGCATTGCTCATTGCCTATCAGTATAAATTGAAGATTGGATTCATCCATGATTAAGCGCCTTCTCCCCCCCCTCTTTGTCCTCGGTGCTGTCCTTACATTGCTGTGTTTCAGCTATTGGCAGGTGCAGCGGTTGGAATGGAAACAGGGGCTGATTGCGGCCTATGAAGCGGCAGCGAAGGCCGCGCCCGTACCGATTGAATCCCGCGAACCGCTTTCGCGGGAGAAGGATAATTATGTGCATGTCACCCTGCGTGGGAAATATCTGCCCGAGCATGAGCTGGATCTGGGTGGTCGCAGACTTTACACCAAAACGGGCTATCATGTGCTCACCCCCCTCAAAACCTCTTCGGGTGAGGTGTTCTTGGTAAACAGAGGCTGGGTGCCCGTCGAACTCAAAGACCCCACCAAACGCCCCAAAACGCTCACCACTAAAGAAGTTTCCGTTAGCGGAATGATTCGTTACCCCGAAGCGAGCGGCATGTTCACCCCCGCCAACCACCCCGAAAAAAACTTCTGGTTCACCGTCGATATCGCGGCGATGGAGAAAGAAACAGGGCTAAAACTCATGCCCTTCACCGTAGAAATTGTTGACCCTCAGGCCAAGCGCGATGCCTTCCCCACTCCGTCTGATGGCAAAGTGGTGTTGCGTAACGATCACCTCGGCTATGCGATCACATGGTTCTGCCTAGCGATTGCGGCGGGTGTGATTGGATTTTTACGGCTACGCAAGCCATAGCCCCTTGCCTCACGCCTCATGCCCCTCTATGCTGCAAAGAAAAAATAATGCAGATA
>JBILIE010000197.1:0-3551 GCA_044350115.1 Rickettsiales bacterium | reverse complement strand
AATTCGAGTGGGGTGTAAGGGCGCATGCCCTTTACCTTTTCAATGGTGGTTTCAATGCGAAACAGTGGCACAATTTCCACCAATCCGCCGATCGAGATCACCACGATGCTCAGCACCAGCAGGAGGATGGAATTGCGTTCAATTTTTGAGTGATGTTTAAGCATAAACTGCCTCCTTGCTGTCGTTGATTGTTTTCCAGCAGTTATAAATCATGAGAATCATCCCCGCGAGATAGAGCAGACCGCCGATGGCACGGATGATGTAATAAGGGTGCATCGCCTCTACCGTTTCCACGAAAGAATATTCGAGGAAGCCCATCGAATCGTAAGCGCGCCACATCAGCCCTTGCATAATGCCCGCCACCCACATCGCCGTGATGTAGAGCACAATCCCTATCGTTGCGACCCAGAGATGGATATTCACAAGGCGCATCGAATAAAGCTCCTTCTTTTTCCACAGCACCGGTACAAGGTGATAAATCGCTCCGAAACTAATGAAAGCAACCCAGCCCAGCGCGCCTGAATGCACATGGCCGATCGTCCAATCGGTGTAATGCGAAAGTGCATTGACGGCTTTAATCGACATTAAGGGGCCTTCAAAAGTGCTCATGCCGTAGAATGCCAGCGCGACGATCATAAACCGCAACACGGCATCATCGCGCAGTTTTCCCCATGCGCCAGAGAGCGTCATAATGCCGTTAATCATCCCGCCCCAGCTCGGCATCCACAACATGATCGAGAAGGTCATGCCCAAAGTTTGCGCCCAATCGGGCAGCGAAGTGTAAAGCAGATGATGCGGCCCCGCCCAGATATACATAAAGATCAGCGACCAGAAATGCAGGATCGACAGACGATAGGAATAGACTGGCCGATTCGCCCGTTTCGGGATGAAATAATACATAATCCCCAGAAATCCAGCGGTGAGGAAGAAGCCCACCGCATTATGACCATACCACCACTGAATTAGTGCCGATTGCACGCCCCCCCAGACAGGCACGCTTTTGGTGCTAAACAGCGAAAGCGGAAGGCTCACGCCATTGACCAAATGCAACACCGCCACCGTCGCGATGAAAGAGAGGAAGAACCAATTTGCCACATAAATATGCGGCTCTTTGCGGTTTTTGAGTGTCATCAAAAAGATGAGCAAATAGGCCACCCATACCACCGTCAGCCACAAATCTGCATACCATTCGGGTTCGGCATATTCTTTGCCTTGTGTTACGCCCGTCACATATCCTAGCGCTGCAATGACGATAAAAAATTGATAGCCCCAGAAGGTGAAGGTCGAAAGCGCATCACTCCATAATCGTGTGACACAGGTGCGCTGTACCACAAAATAACTGGTCGCAAATAACACATTGCCCCCAAAAGCAAAAATCACCGCCGAAGTATGCAATGGGCGCAACCGCCCAAAAGTGAGGTACGGCTCGATATTGAGTATTGGAAAGGCCATCTGCAAGGCAATAAACAACCCCGCCGCCATCCCCACCGCGCCCCAGAAAAGGGAGGCGATAGTAAATTTCTTTACGATCTCATCATTATATATAGGTGCTATTGTCTGCATATTTTTTTCCATCCTTTTTATCTTCTTTTATCCGAACAAATGTGAGGCGGCGAAGCCGTGGGGCCATCTTTTGGGAAGACGGGGGGAGTATCCCCATTCCTCTACCGCATCACTCTTGCGGCCATCACCAGCAGTGAAAGCCCATTAAACGCCATCATGGCACGCCCAACATGTTGCATCGCATGTTGCCATTTTCTGCTCAGCAACTCCGCGCCACCGCTTGCAATGAGCAATGCGGGAAGGGTGCCCAAAGTGAACACCCACATTGCCACCATACCGTGTAGTGGATTCGCCAAAGTTGCAGCCATCATTAGTGCCGCATAAAGCAGCCCGCAAGGCATAAAGCCAAGCATCGCCCCGCGCAGATAGGTCAAACGTGAGGGCGTGCTTAACGCACCATGACGACAGGATTTAACGAAACTCACTAGAAACAACACCCCCGCACCCGCTAGCATGAGCGAGGAAAGGAGAGGCCACCAATGCGTTGTGGAAATTTGTTTGGAAAGCAGCGCTACCAGAAATCCGAGCGCACCATAAGTCGTCATGCGCCCTAGATGGTAGGGAAACCCCATCGCCACCATCGTCGAATTACAGGGTTGAGAAGTGCAGGAACCGCAGGCCGCAAACGAGCCACACATTGCCAAACAATGCGTAAAACCGCCCGTTAATCCGCCGATAAAAAAGGCGAGCAAAAATCCACCTTCCGCAGAAAATAAGCTGTTACAATGCGCGAGTAGTGCTTCCATGTTCCCCTTTTCGGGAGGAAAACTACAAACATTACGTTTTGGCTGCCTTGATTTGTATCAAGAGCAGAGGGGGGCTAAGCCGATGACTTCACGTCGCCCCCAGAAGAAGGCAAAGAGTGCATACCCACGCTACAAGAAGTGTTGGCGTATTTGAAGGAATTCCCTAACGTTACACTCAATATCGAAATCAAAGGCACGCAGGGTACGGAAGATGTCAATCCGCCAGAACTGGTTCAGCGGATTAAAGACGTGATTAAGGCGGAGGAATTCCCACATCAGCAGATTATTTTCCCGTCTTTCGCCGTATCAGAAATTGTTAATGCCAAGCGACTGATGCCCGATGCCCGATGCGCCACGCGCCATGCTGTTTACCTCGCCAGCAGATAGTGATTTGGGCAATCCTGTGTTTCCTTCAAACCAGCAAGACAAATCCATTTATGAGCGATTTACAGCGGAGCGGGTGAGGGCGCTGCACGAAGAGTTGGAACTTTCCTACATGTATCCGGAAATGACAGAGGTAAAACCCGATGTAATTGCCGCGACCGCTGCCTTAAAAGCACCTAATGGAGAGACAATAGGTATCACTATCTGGTTCTTAAAAGAGCCCCAGCCCACTAAGCGTAAAGAGACTATTCAACAAAAGATGAAAGATTGTACAGAGCATAATGTGCCGTTAGGCTTTATCACCAACTATATTAGCCAAATGAGGCAAGTGGTGCGCGATAATAAACAAACGCTATGCCTGACCAAACGAAGCTAAGTATAAGGTGCTGTTTGTCATCAAACTGTAATACTTTGATGTTACACTCTTTCGTATGACTATTGAAACTGACCATGCAAAAGTTATTAAGGCACTGGCTCCAGGAAAGGGCAGTGTGCTTGCTCATATCTTTAATGGGGTGGGGAATACCACCATGCTTACTGCCGCTGCTTTTGGTATGCGTGCATTATTAAAAAAGCAAGATAGCGATAGAACTATTATCTTTGCTTCCGTCGCGTCCGCCGCTATCGGCGCATTATGGGGATGGAGTGAGGCAAAACAAGTAAAGCAGTATCGCAATGCAATCTCAGATGAGATCGGGCGACTGCATCAAGAGGTTGATGCGCTAAAAGACGAAAATTTGGGCTGGAAAACAAAACTGGCGCAAAAACAAGTGCAGGAAACCCACGCTGAGCGCCAAAAGTGATAGGCTAACCTATTCACAAAAAAGCGATTTCAAAAAAAGTTCAAAAAAAAACAAA
>JBILIE010000196.1:0-3554 GCA_044350115.1 Rickettsiales bacterium | reverse complement strand
GCGGGGGTAGTCGGCGCACAGCCTGTGCTTTCCCCCAGAGAATGTTTTGAATATACTTCATGGACATGGCTGCCCACCCCTTCTGGCATCATGCAAGGGCATTACGAATTCGTCACGCAAGATCTTGAAAAAATTGATATTTCCATCCCCCTCTTCTCGCTCGACAGCCCCATTGCCATGCAAATGGCTAATTAGATTTTTTCTAAATCGTAATCAAATCGTCATATATTCTTGATAGAGTGACTCTAGGAAATTGAATTTTGAGGAGGCGATTATGTCTGAAGGCAATCCAGCGCCAGATTTACTGAATGACCTGCTGTTTAAAAAGCCAGAAGCAACTGGTGGCACAGCACCTCTCCCCTTATTTGTTCTTGGTCAATTGGGACCCATTGATTTTGGGCAAGATGAAACTTCTGGAGTTCTTCAAGATACCTCTAATCAACATTTAGGAGCACAGCAATTGGGGCTTGGTGCACTCGATCCCAAAGGAATGAGTGCTTTTGGAATAAATTTCACAGATTTATTTAGCCGTTTGATCAGAGAACCCACGGATAATACCGGCGGCACAGGTGGCGACAGCGAGGGTGGAGGGGGTGGCGGTGGAAGCAGTGATTCTGGCGTCGCTCCCTCTGAAGGTGGAGATTCTCAAGGACGCGCTTTTGACGGTAATTTTGAGGGCCTCTTTCAAGGTATGGACATTTCTGATGGTGGATTTATCGGCAAACCCAGCGATGTTCCTGATGTTCGTGGCGGCGGCGAAGGCGCTAGCCTGAGCATGGATTAATACACAAAAAACCATGCCGTGAGGCTGGCAGCAATTGTAATCACTAATTGGCGCACACGCTGTTTCGGCAGCTTTTTAGCATAATGCGCGCCGAGATACCCGCCGATAATCGCGCCGATGACCATCACCGCTGCGTAGCTCCATACCACAGCACCACTCACTACAAACACCAATACGGCTACACCATTAATCGCCGTGCCTAGAAAAGTCTTGAGGGCGTTCATTTCGTGGATTTCGGTCATCCCCAGCAATGCTAATAATGCCAGCATTAAAATACCTATCCCCGCACCAAAATAGCCTCCGTAAAAGGCGATACTAAATTGCAACGCATAGGAGAGTAACAAAGGAAATTTCTGATGCGTGGTAAAACGAGAGAGAGAGGGGCTAAATGCAAATAACAAAGTAGCCGCCAACAACAACCACGGAATTAAAAATTCAAAAGTTGCAGAAGGTGTGGCAAGCAAAGTCAGCGCCCCCAACCCACCACCCAGCAGACTAATTCCAAACATCAACGCCAAATTTTTGCGCTGAAGATTCAGCTCTTTACGATAGGCAAAGGCGCTGGAAATCGCTCCTGGCCAAATCGCAATCGTGCAAGTCGCATTTGCCGCAATTGGCGGTACGCCTGCAAACAACAAAGCTGGAAATGTAATAAATGTTCCGCCGCCCGCCACCGAATTAATCGCCCCTGCTGCCATTGCCGCTAAAAAGAGCAGTAATTCAATCATCCTTTTTTCTCTAATAAACACGCATCACCGTAAGAGAAAAAGCGGTATTGCTGCGCGATGGCATGAGCATAGGCGGCATGCATTTCAGCAAATCCTGCAAAGGCGGAAACAAGCATAAAGAGGGTTGATTTAGGCAAGTGAAAGTTGGTGAACAGTGCATCCACACATCTAAAACAATAACCAGGGGTAATAAAAATGCGGGTATCTGATTGGATTGGCGGCACAGTCCCGTCTTCTGCCGCAGCGGCTTCGAGGCTACGCAAACTTGTCGTCCCTACTGCAACAACACGCCGCCCTTCCCGCTTGGCGGCATTAATTTTATCGGCGGCATCAGGTTGAATTTCATACCATTCGCGGTGCATTTTATGCTCCGCCACATTCTCGGTTTTCACAGGCAGAAATGTCCCCGCCCCCACATGCAGTGTAATAAAACAATGATCAATGCCCGCTGTTTTTAAGACTTCCAGTAATTCAGGGGTGAAATGCAACCCTGCTGTGGGAGCAGCCACTGCTCCCAATTTACGCGCATAAATGGTCTGATAACGCTCGTCATCTTCCACCTCTTTTACATCGCGTTTGATATAAGGGGGTAGCGGCATCTGCCCATATTTTTCGAGCATTTGATAAAGCTGACCTTCAGGCTCAAAGCGCAGCAATACTGTTCCATCTTCATTCTTAGCTAAAACTTCTGCTGAAAAATCATCAGCAAAATTAATAATATTTCCAATCTTCAAGCGTTTTGCAGGGCGTGCGAACACTTCCCAATCATCCCCGCATTGCTGATGTAAGGTGATCTCAATTTCCACTTCTGCTCGCCTCCCACGCAAACGCGCAGGAATCACACGAGTATTATTGAACACCAGCAAATCACCTTCACGCAGCAATTGCGGCAAATCTTTCAGCGTTTTATCTGCAAGCGAGATGCCATCCACATGCAGCAAACGCGAAGCATCCCGCTCGAAGGCGGGATGCTGGGCAATCAACGCTTCAGGAAGCGTAAAATCGAAATCAGAAAGTTGCATTGTTATTGGGCAGCAGCGGCAGGCGCAGCAGCTTTATCCACATCTGCAGCCACTTGCAATTTCACAATCTTATCAGGATCAGTTACCTTGCCATTGTCGTTAGAATCGCCCTTTTTAATTTTATCGACGAGTTCCATACCGCCCACCACTTGCCCCCAAGCAGTATATTGCTTGTCAAGGAAGCTGGCATTATCAAGGCAGATAAAAAACTGGCTGTCTGCACTGTTAGGGTCAGATGCACGCGCCATCGAAACCACGCCACGCACATGCTTGGTGTCGTTAAACTCAGCGTCAATCTTTTGACCAGAACCGCCCATGCCAGTGCCTGTAGGATCGCCAGTCTGCGCCATAAATCCATCGATCACACGGTGAAACACGGTGCCATCATAAAAACCTTTGCGTGCAAGTTCTTTAATCCGCGCCACATGCTTTGGTGCTTTAGCGGGAAACATTTCGATCACCACACGACCATCTTTAAGGTCGAGATAAAGTGTATTTTCAGGATCAAGTGCCTGCGCGGTTTTTGCCATAATCAAAATGCTCCAAAAAGAAATAAAAAGTGTTAGAAATTTTTTCATTGTCGTCCCTTATATTTGAGATTGCAGATAGTTCTGCATGCCAATTGCTTCTATCAGTTCAAGCTGCTGCCGCAACCAATCGCGGTGCATTTCTTCGCTTTTCATGATATCTTCAATTAACATCGTCGTCACGGCATCTCCCGCTTCGTCACTCACCACATGCGCTTTTTTCAAATCTTCGGCAGCAATTTTTTTTAGCGCCATATCTGCTTTAAGCATTTCATGCGGCGTTTCGCCAATCATGATTTTACCCATATCCTGAAAATTAGGCAGGCCATCCAGAAACAAAATACGCTCTGCAATTTGGTCTGCATGTTTCATTTCATCGATTGATTCTTCATATTCTTTCGCCGCTAGTTTGGCATACCCCTGATGTTTCAGTATTTTTGCATGCAAAAAATATTGATTAATTGCCGTCAATTCATTGCGCAACAACACATTC
>JBILIE010000024.1:0-10877 GCA_044350115.1 Rickettsiales bacterium | reverse complement strand
GGCAAGATGGCACCCAGATGCGAGGCAGCTTTGATGCGGCTGGCAATCGCGCCAATATCGAAACAGACGGCGAAGAGGCCGTGTTGCCAACATTGCGATAAGACATAATTATAAGTTTCGGGAATCACCGAGGGGAGGAAGGCACAATGGAAGCCCCCCGCCTGCAGTTTTTGCGTGAGTTCTGACGGCGTGAAATGACCCGTGACAGTGACGTTTTTTAGCGTCTTGAGCTTCGCATCAATATCACTATAGCCGATCAGCGTGAAATGTAGGGGCAGATTACGCTGCAATGCCTCCTGCGCACAATCGAATAAGACTTTGGAGCCTTTATGCGGGGCAATGCCGCCCACAATCACTATTTTGAGGGGGCTAATGCCGCCCCCTGTAACCCCCACGGCTCGCGCCGCCTCGCCTTGCTCGGATGAATCTTTTGATTGCTCCTGCGCTGCGCCTCCTGCTTCACGCAATGAGCCTAACGCCTGACGGCGACTAAAGAGGTCGGCCTGCTGGCCTCCGCCCGCGCCTCCTGTTTCGGGATGAGGACGCAAAGTAAACTCTTGCGCGGGGAAATAACGCGCAAGCCGCTGGCTTACATCCGCATCGGGAACGAAGACTTTGCGGGCAGAGGAGAGCAACGCGCCATAATCTGCGCGCCATGTGGCGACATCCACGTCTTTGCCTGCCGCCGAACCTAAATGTCTCACACAGGCTGAGCATTTGCGTATATCCGAAGGCTCGCCGCAATAGCCGCGCACGGTCTCGTCAAATAAGGTGAAACGCGGACAAATACTAAAATAATCGTGCACAGTGTAGTCATAAGGCCGCTCCGCTTCCACTGCGATTTCTCCAAAATGATGCAGGAAATCTTCAGGCAAATCCACCGTGTGATGCAAGTGCAAATGCGCCACGCCAAGCGTTTTTAAATCTGCCACCAATGCACTGCGATCATCAGGCCAGCGATAGAAGAGAGGATCAATATCTTCTTGATCCATTAAATTGCTCTCACCCTTAATCAAACGCAAATGATCTTTATTATGACGTTGAAGATACAGCACCCGCCAGCCCTCGGCCTCTAAGCGCGTAGCAAGATCTTCCACATGCTGTTCCGTGCCGCCCCCTAAAGTATGACTAATCATCAACATTATTTTATCACCCTCTCCCAACGGGAGAGGGTGATAGTGCGGCCTCACCGAGGCACGATAAGCAGAGAGATTGGCAGGAACTGTGGTCACATTCCATTTGCGATCGCGCAAATACAGCCGATAGCTCGGCAGAAAATTAAGGCGATCGCCCGTCAGCCGAAAAACCATGAAGACCAACGCCGCACGCTGCCGATCAGAAATTGGCAAAAGATGAAAAAGGCGGCGCAACAGGTTCATTCTACAGACCGTAATAATCGCGGGTGAAGTGTGTGTAATGAGTTAGCGCCGCAAAGACCACTAACTGATCGAGCGATGGGATTTCCATCGCCAACAACGCATCATTGAGCTTTGCCGGTTTGAGATAATCTTCCAGCGGCAGCACTTTGCCCAGAGTGGGCGCGGCTTTGAGGCGACTAGCAATCGCGCCGATATCGAGGCCTACGGTGTAAAAGCCATGCCGCCAGCATTCGGACAGCACATAATTATACGTCTCTGGCCACACAGCGGGGAGATAGGCCAGATGATAACCTCCCTCTTTCAATTTCTGCGGCAATTCATGCAGTTTGAAGTGACCCGTTACAGTGACGTTTTTGAGGCTTTTCAGCTTGTGATCAATGTCGCTATAGCCCACCAGATGAAATTCAATCGGCAGATTGCGCGCCAGCGCATCCTGCGCGCATTCGTAAATCACATTTGAGCCTTTATGCGGGGCGATACCGCCAATCGTCACCACTTTCAGCGGCTCGCCCAGCTTACGCTTTGCCGCCATCGGCGTAAAGTGATGCGCTTCGTGATGCGGATGTATCGTGAATTCGCGTTCTGGCAGATAGCGGGCAAGGCGCAAGGCAATATCGCTATCCGGTACAAAGACTTTGCGCGCGGCCATGAGCAAAGCGGCATAGTTTTTGCGCCACGCCACCACGTCGATATCATTACCCACATGCGAACCAAAGCGCGACACACACGCGGTGCATTTGCGCGCATCTTCCGGCTCGCCGCAATAGCTGCGCACGGCATCGTCATAGAGCGTAAAGCGCGGGCAAATGGCGAAATAATCATGCACCGTGAAATCATACGACGCGCCCATGGCTTGCGACATTGCCGGAAAGTGAGTGAGGAAATCAGCGGGTAAATCGACGGTATGGTGTAAATGCAGATGCTGCACACCAAGGGTTTTGAGCGTTTCTTTCAACGCAGGGATTTCTTCTGGCCAGTGGTAAAAGAGGGGGTTGTTTTCTTGTCCAAACGCAAACAAATGCAGGTGAGTTTGATTATGCCGCTCCAGCTGAAACACTCGCCAGCCCTCCGCCTGCATCGCCGCCGACATATCCTCGACATGTTGCTGCGTGCCGCCGCCAAGGGTGTGGCTGATCATTACGATAACGGGGAGAGCCTCGCCTTGCTCGGTTATATACTGCGCCATGATTCGGGTGCGATAAGCAGACAAATCGGCGGGGATGGGGGCATTTTGCCACAAAGCTTCACGCTTATAGAGTTGATAACTGGGCAGGAATTTAAGCCGATCGCCCGTCAGGCGGAACAGGGAAAATACCATTTGCTTGCGTTGTGCATCGCTCAGCGGCAACGCCCGAAATACGCGCTTGGCGATATATAGCACTAGCAATTTCACCTGCTCAACTTTCGAATAAACCAGAACCCATAGGCTAGAATTGAGAAGAAGATGTTTTTCTGCCAATTCGCCAGTTTGGAGGTGCGCTGGAGGTAGCCGCGCATTTCGGCTTCGGTTTCCCAGATGAAGGCGCGGAAGGGGCGGGGGGCACGGGAGGCATCAAAAGCGGGCGCATCCCAGAGTTTTTCGGATTTCAACCAGTGATAAAAACTGGTTTTATAGCGACCTTCAGCTTGAGTGGAGAAGGGATGCGCAAAGGCATCGCGCAGATCGTTTCGGTCGCGGTATATTTTGCGATGATGGGGGGCGATCGCCTCGCCATTATCATAGCAGCCATAAATCCACGGCACTGCCGCAAGATCTTCCTGCGCGAAATGCTGGCATGCGTTTTCGTACCACTCGCTGAGGTCTTTCGTCGCGGGCATCCCCTTGCCGTATTTATCGAGCATGAGGTGATGCGCGCCGCTATCGTAGCCCGTAAAATGGTGAAATATCAAGGGCATGCCATCCACCGTGAAGCCTTCTTCGGGCGTGCCCTGAATATCGCGCTGGGTGTAATTCCATGTCGCCACATTATAGGTGGGAGATTTGAGAATTTGTACGCCGTCGAAAAAAACAGGAGTGAGATCGTTCCATTTCTGATCGGTAAAATTGCCGCCCGCAATATCTTCAAAGCAGGCGAAGTAGCAGCGATCCGCCCACCATTGGGCATAAGCTTTACCGTTCGCGTCGTTTTGCACACCGACATAGCCAAAATTGAATACGCCATGTTTGAGGCTGCAAATTTCGTTGTCTTTCACCGCTTCGTCTGACGTTTCGGGCTTGCATTGATGCGGGGTGAGCAAAATGCTGGCAGTGTCAAATTCGGCCAGCATCTCCGTCAGCGGGAAAAACAAGGCAATATCGGGATCAAAATACATCACCTGCTCATAGCCTTTGGCCAACAGATATTGGAGCATAAAGGGCTTCACCGCTGTACAAGCCTCGACAATGCGGTGCTTGAATAGCCAACGCTCGAAATCAGGGATATGGAGATCTTTTGCCTCTACCACCTCGTCAAACGGTTCGTTTTCAAGCTGAAATTGCGCAGGGAGTTCATCTGCCAGCAACAAATAAACATCAATGTCGTTATGAAAATGCTTCACCGTGCTGCCCAGCACCCGCGCTTTGGGGATGTAATTGGCAGCACAAGATGTGAATATGGCGGTTTTGTTTTGCATCAGAGGGTATTACAACCCCTCTTCGTTTTCGCCTATCATTTTCTTCACCTTACGCAGGGGTTCGGTAATTTTCCAGCTGGTGGATTCCTGCATTTCGTGGATGATTTCTTCGGCGTGGCGCAGGCCGCTGCGGAGCATCTGGGTTTGCACCTGCGCTTCTTTTTCGCGCTCTAAAGTGGCAGTGTATTGATCGTAAAGCTGCGACATCTGCTGCGCCACGTCATTAGCGCGGTGTTTCTCGTCTGCGGCGGCTTGCTGTGCCTTGCGTAAGGGCTCGGCTAAATCTTCTGCCGCTCGGCGAGCGTCACGCAAGAGCGGCGCGAAAGGCGCGGTCATTTCCTGCCATTGTGTATGTGCTTTTTCTATTTTTAACGCTTCTGGTGCCGCCAACAATTCTACACATTCTTTTACTCTTTGCCCTATCGCTGAATCCTGAATCCTGAATCCTGAATCCCGATGATGGCGTAATTCGGGCGAGAGAAAATCCTCTATCGCGGCATCGTTCTGCTCGATACATATAAGATTTAACTCGCTGGCAATGCGGGTGGCAGTACTGCGCCAATCTTTTAGCAGATCGTCATAGCTGACGATAACGCGGGAGAAATCCTGTGCGTGATGCAGGCTTTCGAGCGTATAGGCCAGCCAGCAAAGCAACGCCGTTTCTTGCGGCAGATGATCGCGCTTCATCAGGCTACCCGCCACTTCCAGCGGGTTGCGCCACGCCACCACGCAGAGCGGCTCTATCCCGCGCTCTTTCAGCAAAGGCAGCCAGAGGGGGAATAACAAGGAAAGCCGTGGATCTTTGATTCCCCAAAGCGGCGCGGTTAAAAAATCGAGATCGATGAGTGTGGCAAGTTGCGCCTGTGCATTTCGCGCAGCTTCCGTCTCCAGCCAACCTTCGGGCAGAGGCGTACCGTCGCACCATTTATGGCCGAGCTGGCACAGGAGATCTTCATGAATCTGCACCGCGCCTTCATGCTCCCAAAAGCCACGCTCATTATCGCTCGCCGCCGCCATCATGCGGCTGCCCAGCTCCACGCCCAATAAATTAAGCACCCGCGCCAAAGCAGAGGTGCCGCTGCGATGCATACCGAGGATGAAGATTGCTTTATTCATAGTGGCTGGAGTCTAGAGTCTGGAGATTAGTAAAACAAGACTTGCCTTTCTAAACTCTAAACTCCAAACTCCAGCCACTATGAGAGAAATTGCCCTCGATACCGAAACGACAGGCCTTGACCCTAAATCGGGGCATCGCATGGTTGAAATTGGCTGCGTGGAATTATGGGGGCGGATTCGCACTGGCAAACATTTTCATGTCTATCTCAACCCTGAGCGCGATATGCCGGCCGAGGCGGAGCGCATTCATGGGCTTTCTGCCAAATTTCTGGCGGATAAGCCTAAATTTGCCACGGTCGTCGGGGGATTTCTGGAGTTTTTGGGCGATAGCCCGCTGGTGATTCATAATGCCGATTTTGATATGAAATTTATAAATTACCAATTGGCGGCAGAAGGCCATGCGATAATTCCCATGGAGCGCACCATTGATACGGTCAAAATGGCGCGGCTGAAATTCCCCGGCTCGCCCGCCAATCTGGATGCGCTGTGTCGCCGCTTCAACATCAACCTCGAAGCCCGCAAATTTCACGGGGCGCTGCTAGATGCGGAGCTGCTTTCGGATGTGTATTTAGAGCTGCTCGGTGGCCGTCAGGCGGGATTGGCACTGGAGGCGGAATCAAATGCACATTTAAGCCATGGCGGACAAGGCCCCATGCGCGAAGCGCGCAATTTTGCCGCCTCCACCGCAGAAATCGAGGCGCATGATGCGTTTTTGAAGGAAGTGAAAGACGCGATGTGGAAAAAAGGCGCTTAAGCCGCTTTTTGTTTGCGTTGCTGATACAGACGATGGAAATCGATCGGCTCTAGCAACAAGGGCGGGAAGCCGCCATCGCGCGTTGCGTCCGCAATCACGCGGCGGGCGAAGGGGAAGATGATATGCGGGCAATCCACAAACAACATCGGCTCCACCTGCTCACGCGTCATGTTTTGAATCGCGAACAGACCTGCATAGCTGAGATCGACTAAAAAGAGCGGTGCGCCTTCTGACTCCGCTTTGGCGGTGATTTTCAGGGCGACTTCGTAGAGATCTTCGCTCACTTGCTGGGCGTTAATATCAACGGTCACATCCATTTTAGGCTGCTCTTTTTTGGGCAGCAAACTCTGCGGCGAATGGGGATTCTCGAAAGAGAAATCCTTAATATATTGTGCGCGAACCATGAAGATGGGGGAGGTGTTTTGTGCTTCAGTCATGGAATGCAAACTAGCCGCAAAAAAAAAAATCGCAAGCATTTCTGTTCTTTCTTTTGCGATGAGGATTCTCCCCAAACCCCACGGCGTACCGCCGCCTCGCCTTGCTCGGACTTCGTGACCAATACATAGTATTTACCTCTGTAAAAATATCAGCTAAGACTGCGCCTATGGACGGACTCCCTTTTGCAGATATTATTATTCTTGGTTTGATCGCAGTGTTTATTGTGCTGCGGTTGCGTAACACATTGGGCAAAGAGGTGGGGCATAAGCCCGATCTCGAAGATCTGCGCAATCGGCTGGAAGGCAAGCCTGTCGAAGAAAAAGTGGTGGATATGCAAGGCCAGCCAGCCCCTGCGGCAGATGAAAAAACCGTGAAAGCGGAAGCGGCGGCACGCGAGGCAATTGGCGATTTAGGGCTGCTGGCGGGGGTGGATGCAATTGCCGCAGTCGATGCAAATTTCAGCATTAATGGGTTTTTAGAGGGCGCCAAAGGCGCGTTTGAATGGGTGCTGAAGGCCTATAGTGCGGGCGATGTCGATACGCTGAAAATGCTCCTCGCCGCGCCGATTTTTGAAGAATTTAACCATGCGCTCGAAGCAGCCAAAGCCCAAAATACCAAAACCGAAACTACGCTGGTTGCCATTAAGGACGCACAGATTCTGGCTGCCAGTTTAGAGAAAAACATCGCCCGCGTCACCGTGCGCTTTGTGAGTGATCAGGTGGAAGTGGTGCGCGATGCGGAGGGGAAAATTATTGACGGTGATCCTTCGAAAACAGAAGTCGTGGAAGACCAGTGGGTGTTCGAGCGTGACGTGAAATCGCGCAACCCCAACTGGATGGTGATGGATACTTAGGATGGTGATCGGTCGTCAATTGTCAGTGGTCAGTCGATTGGGGGCCTTGCTTTTTCTGGCTTCCTGCGCCGCGACCACCAGCACTGCACCAATTTCGCTGGAGCCTGTGGAATTTGACGATTTGCCCGCATGGCAGCAATGCAACCCCGATGCTGCGCTGGATGCATTTAAACAATCCTGCCGCAAATTTTCCAGCCATCCGCATACGATTCCCGCACAGGTCGCAGGGGAAGATGCCTCACCACTCGCATGGAATAATGCTTGTCTGCTCGCTGAAAATACAGAGGATGCCGATTCTTTTTTTACCACCCATTTCACGCCGTATCTGGCCTTGGCAGAAGATAGCCGTGAAGATGGCTTGCTGACAGGATATTATGAACCGCTGCTGCATGGCTCGCTCACCCCAGATGCCACCTATCGCTATCCAATCTGGAGCGTGCCTTCGGATTTACAAGCGGGCGTACCTTATCTCACCCATCGTGAAATTGACGAACAGAGGCTAGCGGGCAAAGCCACGCCGCTGCTTTATGTCTCGGATTATGTGGATCACTTCTTTTTGCAAATTCAAGGCTCTGGCATTGTACAGCTGCCCGATGGCGAAAAAGTGAAAGTGGCCTTTGCGGGCAAAAACAACCGCGCTTATACCGCGATTGGCAAATATCTGATGGATAATAATATCGTTCCGCGATCGGAAATGTCGGCACCGCGCCTTAAAGCATGGCTGCGCGCCAACCCAGAAGAAGCCCAGCAGGTGATGTGGATGAACGAATCTTATGTGTTCTTCCAAATGGGCGATAATGCGACGGCGGCCGTGGGCGCACAGGGCGTGCCGCTGACCCCCGAAGCCTCGATAGCCGTAGATCCCACCATGCTGCCTTACGGCGTGCCTGTTCTGCTCGATACCACCTTGCCTTACACCAATGAAAAATATCGTCGGCTTGTGGTCACACAAGATACTGGCGGCGCCATTAAAGGCCCCTTGCGCGCCGACCTCTTTTTTGGCCCTGGTGAACGCGCTGCCCATCTTGCAGGCGGCATGAAACAATCAGCGAAGTTTTTTGTGCTGCTGCCGAAGTAGCTTTTTTTGGAAAGGAGAATCCTCCCCCTCAAGACCCCCACGCTTCGCGCTTCGCCTTGCTCCGTTGTGCCCAATTGACTCTCTGTTAACCATTCAACCACTCAACTATTCAGCCATGACCCTCAACTCCCACAAACAGCGCGCAATACGCAAAGGCAAGCTCAGAGCCGAGGCGGTGATTGACTTGCATGGAATGCGCGGGCATGAGGCGCGGGAGGCCTGTGAGGCATTTATGGAAGCGGCGATTGAGCGGGATTTACGCGCCGTGCAGATTATCACGGGCAAAGGCGATGTCTTGCGCGAGGCATTGCCACGCTGGCTGGAAGCGCCGAAAATTCATCCACATATTCTGGCGATTCAACATGCTTTGCCCAATGAAGGCGGAAGTGGGGCGTTTTTGATTCTGTTGAAAAGAAAGCTAGCGCTTTCTTAGTTGGGAATCCTCCCCAAACCCCACGGCGTTCCGCCGCCTCGCCTTGCTCGGTTGAGGTTCTTTTTTGAATGGGAACCCTCCCCAAACCCCACGGCGTTCCGCCGCCTCGCCTTGCTCGGTTGAGGTTCTTTTTTGAATGGGAATCCTCCCCAAACCCCACGGCGTTCCGCCGCCTCGCCTTGCTCGGTTGAAAGTCTTATGGATGAGGGTATTAACGCTCTAAGCCCACGCCTTTGCTTTGATTATAAATCTTTAAGCCCCAGATGCTGGCGCCAACCAATGCGGCAATCGCCAGATATTTGCGCGGCTGCGCCCAGAAGGATTTTTCGGTTTCCTTCTGCACTGGCTGACCGTCCGCGCCCACTTCCTGCGTGGTGGTTTTTTCCTTGGTGAGCAACCCCCAAAGTGCCACACCCGCAAGACCCGTCATGCCCATCGCGGTGGTGGCTTTGCTCATGCCTTGGCGCTTATTTTCCTCGTGAGCAAAAGCCGAATTTTGGGGTGTTTTGAAATTTCCCTGTTCCGTTTTTGGCGCTTCTTTAAAGCTCTCGCCTAATGCTGCTTTGTATTGACTGGCATCTCCTGTACCCAGCGCCTCAAAAAACGCATTAAAGCGTTCACTATTGAGTTGCTTATTGTCAAATAGCCCCTTGCATCCCTCATGCTGAGCAACGTAGCTCGCTTGCTCGGTAGAGGCCGCCCACCTGAAAAGGCGATCGCTCCCCTTGCCCTGCAATCCTTTCGTTAAAAAATTCAGATCTGCGGCGCGCTGTTTTTCTTTGCCTTGATAATCACCATGCATGATGACTAATTTTGCGACGATTGGATCAAAATGCCCTGCATGAATGCCGACAAATTCTTCTGCCCTGATGGCTTTGGCAATTTCTGCTGCACCTGTGGGGCGAAGTGCGAGTTTCGTTTGCTGGCTTTTACTGGTAAATGCCCAACCATTGGTTGAGGCCATCTGCGCATCTGCGATGAGCGCACTCAGTTTTTTAACATCACAAAAAATGTGCTTTTCTGAACAGCCTTGCTCCACCAACGCAGCTGCAATCATCTGCGCCATGCGGGTGGGATCTCGACTATATGCCTCTGTTTCGGGTCTATTCACACCCGCATTTTATCCCCAAAACATTACCGTTTGATGACGGTTTTGATCTTTTTTGGGGGAGGCTTGCTTGGATGTGCAGGGTGATTTATAAGAACCTATGATCTCCCCCGCCCATATTCTCGTGGTTGATGATGACCGCCGATTGCGTAGTTTACTTACGCAATATCTCAGCAATGAGGGTTATGCCGTGAGTGAAGCCGCCAGCGCGGCAGAGGCGCGGGAGCTGCTGTCGTTGCTCAAGGCCGATCTGGTGGTGCTGGATGTAATGATGCCCGATGAAACGGGGCTGGAATTTGCCGCAGGGCTTTCTTCTATCCACCGCCCACCGATTTTGATGCTCACCGCAATGGACGCGCCGCAAGACCGCATCAACGGGCTGGAAGTGGGAGTGGAAGATTACCTCACCAAGCCATTTGAGCCGAGGGAATTGCTGCTACGCATGACCAATATTCTGCGTAGCCGTAAGCGTCAGAGCGATTCCACCCAAAAATTGCGCTTCGGCCCGTTTGAATTTGATTTTTCCTCGCAACAGCTGATGCGAGAGAAAAAAATGGTCGCGCTCACCGGTGCAGAGGCCGCATTGCTCGCGCAACTGGCCACTCAACCGGGTATGGCGCTTTCGCGTGAGACACTGGCGCGAGGGCTGGAGGGCGGCGAGAATTCTCGCGGGGTGGATGTGCAAATCGGTCGGTTACGCAAAAAGATAGAAGAGGATTCCGCCCAACCACGTTACATCCTCACCGCCCGCGGCGAAGGTTATCGGCTGATGCTATGAAGATTCTCACCCGCAACCTCAAGCGTCTGATGCCGCGTAGTTTGTTTGCGCGGGCGTTGTTGATTTTAGTGGTGCCGGTGGTGCTGGTGCAGCTCGTGGCGGTGTATGTGTTTTATGAGCGGCACTGGGATAGTGTTTCGCGGCAAATGTCGGTTTCGCTGGCGGGCGAGGTGGCATGGCTGGTGAACCGCTGGGATGCGGCCGATGCGCCTGCCGTACGCAAACGGATTCTGCGCCAGAGCGAGCATTATATGGGCTTTGGTGCCAAGGCGCTGGAGCCAATGCGGATGGAAGATGTGGGCGGAAAATCAGAGGAATTCCAGTTCC
>JBILIE010000195.1:0-3565 GCA_044350115.1 Rickettsiales bacterium | reverse complement strand
GTAAAGTATATGCCCGACTTCCCGCCAGTGCTGGAAGGGGCGGGAGTGCTAAGCCTGACGGGTAATACACTGACGGTGGATATTGCAAAGGGAAACCTGCTCACGGCAACTTCGCTGACAGGGGCAGGCAAGGTATTCATCCCCGATATTCACCGCGAGAATATCACTATCAATATTGATCTTCCCGTGGCGGCACCTGCGGTGGATGTGGTAGAATTTATCAAATCCACCGCATTTAAATTACCCAAGACACTGAATTTTGATCAATCCACGCTCGGCGGCGATTTGCGCGGTAATGTGAAGCTGGAAGTGCTGGATAATATCTCGCCGATAGAAGATGAAATCACATTCACTATTGATACGGATGTTAGCAATTTCAGCCAAAAAAAGTTTTATAAGGGGATGGATCTTAGCGCAGCCAACGGCAAATTGTTGGCGACAGATAAAAAACTAGAGGTGGATGCAACGGGTGTGCTGCAAGGACAAGCGATGCAGTTTGCCACGCAGATTACGAGCAAGCAGGAGGATTATCACCTCGTGGCAAAAGTGCCGCATACCAGCCTTAAAGAATTTGGGATTGATACCGAACCTTATGTGACCGGAGAAATCGGCGTAAATCTCGATTGGTTGGAAACCATCGGTGGTATTACCAAGATTAATGCGAAGGCGGATCTTACCAAGTCGATTCTAAAGGTGGATGATATTGAATATAACAAACCAGTGGGTGAGCCTGCGGCGTTGACACTGAAGGGAACCTCACAAAAGGATCTCATCGAAATCGATGATTTTTTGCTGACGATTCCCAATCGTAAAGAAGAAGTGCAGGGCAGTGCACGTATTTCCACTGCTACTGGGCGTATTGAAGAGGTGAATGCTAATCGCTTGAATTTTGCAGGCACTCAGGCTAGCGGAATCTATCGACCGATTGCAGGGGGGTATTATGTGCATGCAAAAGGTTCAAAGCTAGATCTCTCTTATCGTGATCACGAGGCTGAAAAAAAGGCTGCAGAAGCGCAAGGCAAGAAACTGCCAAAAGCCGCGTCGAAGGATTGGAAGATCCCTGCGCTCGATTTGAATTTAGTATTTGATAATGTGTTGATGTCTAAAGACGGTAAGCGCACATTGAGCAATCTAAAGCTTGATATGGCTTGCGATACTAGCCTCTGTTCGCGCATGGATATGGAGGCTTTGGCAGGAAAATCTGCGCCCTTCACTCTCAAAATTGCACGACAGAATAATCGTCGTGTGCTGACTGCCTACACGCCGCGTGCAGATATTTTCCTGCGTGAGGTGAATATTTTTGACGATATGCGCAAAGGCGATATGCAGATTATCGGCATATTCCAAGATGAATTGCCGAACCGACCGCTGATTGGCAAAGCGACGATCGGCCCGCATCGGGTGAAAGATGTGGCGGTACTGACCAAGCTGCTCACGCTGGCGACGTTTACGGGAATTGTTGATGCAGTAGGTGGAAGCGGTTTGCAGTTTAATAGGCTGGTAGTGCCTTTCAGTATGGAAAATTTTGTGCTGCATTTGAAGGACGCAAAAACCGTTGGGCCTTCGATTGGGATTGTCGCAGATGGTACGATTGATTTGAATAAAGATACTATCAATCTACGTGGAACAGTGATTCCCGCTTATATGTTTAATTCGCTGATCCAGAGCATCCCTGTGCTGGGAAATATCTTCGGGGTGCTGGCGGGGGATGGCTTGGTGGCAGTACGTTACAGTATGCTTGGCGATTTGGAAAATCCCGATGTGACGGTGAATCCTTTATCGGCACTCACCCCCGGATTTTTGCGCGGATTCTTCAGCATTTTTGAGGAAGCGGACCCCAATGCGAAGGGCACAGAAGCGACTGCTAAAGCGCTTCGGCAACTTGAGGGTGAATTGAGCGGAATCAAAGTGCCAGAAGCGCAAAAAGAAGCGACAGAAGGGCAAGTAATTCCCGCAAAGGATGGCGTGAAAAATCCTTCGGTTATATCACCGGATGCGAAAGATAAAGCTGAGGCCGCGCCAGTGATCGGGGTGAAGCAAAAACCCGCCTCAGTGTTATCGCCGAAAGTAAAACCAACCGAAATCAGGCCTTAACTTTCGCTGGCTTTGCGCTCGGCTTCTTCGCGGATTTCGCGGAGTTCTTCGGCGCTGACATCCCAAAGGCGGATACCTTCTTTGCCTGGAAGCTGAACGAGATCCAACCGATCAGGATCGCGCACAAAGAGACGCTCACCTTGAATAGAGCCGAGATTGGGCGGGATGTTGTTTTTGGATAGACCGACGACGGTATAAGGCCCTTCGCGCATCATGCCAATCACGGCGCGAGGGCGATCGATGAACACCTGAGAGCCGCGCAGCATGTCGTAAATATCACGGGTATCTTTGGGATGTGCGTTTTTGATGAGATGATGCACCACCACCATCCCGCATTTTTTCTCAATCGCAAAATCTTCGATTGCTTCAAAAAAATTGCTGACGACTTCGGAGTCTTCCTCATCGCCTTCCAGATATTTACGTGCTGGGTCAATCACGATCAGCGATACTTCTGGTAGCTTTTTAAGCTTTTCTAGAAAATGCCCGATATTGCAGCGTTTGCCATCGGCGGTCATCCCAAAATCGTTGCGTTGAAGCATCAGGCGAGTGGAGCGGCCTTCGGGATCAACCATCTGGGCGCGGGCATTGACGATCGCCGCACTATCCTCGCCAGAGAAATAAATCACCAAGCCTTTAGCGAATTGCTTGTTGATGGGCATCCCTAGCCATTTGGGTTCTTCATCGTCACGCCAATCGATTGAGGCCATAATTGCAAGGCGATGGGCAAGCGAGCTTTTGCCTGTACCGCCCGTTGCTCCCATGACGGTGACGGAGCCTTTCGGCAGCCAGCCTTCGACAAAAAACTCGAAGGCCTCGTCTTTGCTTTTGCGGTCTGTTCCTGTGGCTTCAAAGAGCGAAATATCCCGCGCAACAAGGTTGAAGAAGCTGAGGTTATGGTCAATTCGATTGGGATCGACACCAAATTTTTCATAAAGCGCATGATGGCGATCGTAAGCCTCCCAGCAAGTGGCCGCATCCATCAGCGACTGTGCAGTGAGTGTTTTTTCAGCAGGAGAGAAATCTTCTTTTTGAGTGACACCTAAATCACCACGCAGATTGTGATGCACAAAAGAACCGTTTTTGCTGAGATATTCGATGTCGGAAAGCGGATAAGTTTTCCAGTAAGCAGGACTATCCACATTGGCAATGTCATAGAGCGCCTGATTGCCTTTGACGGTTAGTTTATCTGGTTCTGGCGTCAGCATCACATCTGAGAAAGCGAGCATTTTCATCCCCGCATTGCTGTTTTCGCCACGTTCGTAAATGCCAACATAGACGCCGAGATCACGAATACGTTTGATCGAATCCTCGTGTAATTTATTCACGCCGAGAGCAAAAGAAGTACACCATATGACACCCGAACCGATAGGCTCATAGCTGCCATGCTCGTTGATTTGATGCACCAGCGGGTTGAGTAGTAATGGTGAATTTGGCAGATGGCCTTCGTCGAAATGAAAGCGCAGCTCGCGCA
>JBILIE010000047.1:0-9020 GCA_044350115.1 Rickettsiales bacterium | reverse complement strand
CCGCCCCCATTTTGATGGCTTTGGATTCGAGCAGACGGCGGAATTCCTGCCCGTCATAATCGCCTGCGCCCTCCATCAAAAGCTGTGCCCCAAGATTAGCACGCCCCGCTTTGGTCGCAGGGTCGCTCACGCCCCCAGCATACAGAAAAGTGAGCTGCAGGCTGACCATCGGCAAATCGTGATCGGTAATCAGCAACCCCTCCGTACGCGGCTCCAAAGACAGCGGTGTGACTGCCGAGGTTGCGTATGCAGGGCAGGAAAGGAGAAAAAGGCAGTATAAAAAGGCAATAATCCGATAAAACATGTGTGGCAGATTAACTGCCAATGCACGGATTATCCAATGCTTTTTTGCGGCAGAAGGTTTTAGGTTTCCGCTTTGCACTTTTAGGCTATAAGGGAGCGCATGTTTTTGAAGTCGATTGCTCTCGATTATCGTTCAGGCCGTCCGTGGCAGGCGCTCGCGCAATGTATGCTCGCGCTTTCGGCGGCGGCATCGGTGTTGGTAACGCTGAGCATTGTGCTTTCGGTGTTATTTGAATCGCTGCATTTCTTCTCGCTCATCCCGTGGGGTGATTTTGTGTTTGGCCTGCATTGGAGCCCGCAAAATGCAGATGCAACGGGCGGTAAAGATGCCTTTGGGGCGATACCTTTATTGTGGGGAACTTGCTTTGTGATGCTGATTGCGATGGCGGTGGCGGTGCCGCTTGGCCTGTTTGTGGCGATCTATTTATCAGAATATGCCAGCCATTCCCTGCGCCGCATTGCCAAACCCGCGCTGGAGATGCTCGCGGGGATTCCTACCGTGGTATATGGTTATTTTGCCATTACGCTTGTGGCGCCTGCGTTGCGGAATTTTGGTGCCAATATTGGGCTGGATGTTTCCGCAGAAAGCGCTCTGGCGGCGGGTTTAGTGATGGGGATTATGATTATCCCGTTTATCTCGTCACTTTCAGACGATATTTTAAATGCGGTGCCACAAGCCCTGCGCGATGCCTCCTACGGCCTCGGTGCAACGCAGGCAGAAACCATCGCCCATGTGGTATTTCCTGCCGCGCTTCCGGGGATTATGGGCGCAGTGATGTTGGCCATTTCGCGGGCAATTGGCGAGACGATGATTGTGGTGATGGCCGCAGGAATGGCGGCGAATATGACGATCAATCCGCTGGAATCAGTCACCACCGTGACCGCGCAAATCGTGGCATTGCTAACGGGGGATCAGGAATTTGACAGCGCCAAAACACTAGCAGCGTTCGCGCTGGGGCTGGCGTTGTTTGTGATCACCTTACTGCTTAATGTTGCGGCGCTACTTATCGTGAAGAAGTATCAGGAGAAGTATGAGTAACAGTGGCGAGTGGCGAGTGGTGAGCGATAAGTATCTTAAGCGCAAGCGGGCGAATAAGCGGTTTCGCCTCTATGGGCTTGCGGCGCTAGGCTTTGCGTTGCTGCTATTGGTGTTGCTCTTGGGGAGCATTTTCTGGCAAGGCATTAGCGGGTTCCAGCGGGCAGAGATTACGCTCACTGTCCCCTCCGAATTGCCCCAAACCGAGCAAGGTGGCACAATCGATTATCAGGCGGCGGTGAGAGCGGCACTGCAACATCATTTCCCTGAAGTAACGACGAAAAAAGAGCGGCGCGATGTGAATACGTTGTTAAGCATTGGTGCACCGTATCAACTGCGCGATGCCCTCCCCTTAGTCCACCCAACCGAGCAAGGCGAGGCGCGCAGCGGGGGGGAAAGCGAAGCGCGGGGGCACTCCCCCATTACTGTAAGAATCGCAACCACCGATGCTGTTACCCTCTGGCTGAAAGGCGCACTTTCGCCTGAAATGATCCAAACGCGGTTTAACCCGCATCAGGTGGAGATGTTGCAAAAACTGAAAAACAAAGGCCTGTTAGCGCTACATTTTAATGGTGGGTTCTTCAGCGAAGGCGATTCGCGGGAGCCAGAATTGGCAGGCTATGCGGTGGGGATTATCGGCTCGCTATGGACGATTCTGGTCTGTCTTGGTGTCGCGCTGCCGTTAGGCGTGATGACGGCGGTGTATCTCGAAGAATTTGCGCCGCGCCACTGGATTAACGATATGATCGAAGTTAATATCAATAACCTTGCGGCGGTGCCTTCGATTGTCTTCGGCCTGCTTGGGCTGGCATTGTACTTGAATATATTAGGGCTACCCCGTGGTTCGGCATTAGTAGGCGGGTTAACGCTGGCGTTGCTCGTGTTACCCGTCATTATCATTGCGACACGAGCCGCACTGCGCGCCGTTCCGCCGTCAATTCGTGATGCGGCGCGTGGCTTGGGTGCATCAGAATTGCAAGTGGTGATGCATCATGTGGTGCCACTGGCGCTGCCGGGAATGATGACGGGCGTGATCCTCGGCGTGGCGCGGGCATTGGGCGAAACGGCACCGTTGTTGATGATTGGCATGGTAGCCTTTATTGCCGATGTGCCAACATTGCCGACTGACCCTGCCACCGTGATGCCCGTACAGATTTACCTCTGGGCGAGCAGTCCTGAAATCGGCTTTGTACAAAAAACCGCAGCAGCGATTATGGTATTGCTCGTGATGTTGTTGATACTTAATCTCACCGCAGTATGGTTGCGCAATCGCTTTGAAAGAAGATGGTAGGAATGAATAGCGCGAAAATTACAGTCACCGATCTAAACCTGTTCTATGGCAGCAAACAGGCGCTGTTCGACGTGCAAATGCAGATTGCCGAGCATCAGGTGACAGCACTCATTGGCCCCTCAGGCTGCGGAAAATCAACGTTTCTGCGCTGCCTGAATCGGATGAACGATACCATCGAATCTTGCCGCATTTCGGGGCGGGTAGAACTTGCTGGGCAAGATATTTATGCGCCGAATCAAGACCCTGTTTTGTTGCGCTCACGCGTGGGGATGGTGTTTCAGAAGCCCAATCCCTTCCCTAAATCGATTTATGATAACGTGGCCTATGGGCCGCGGCTGCATGGCTTGGCAAAGGATAAAGCCGAACTGGATGGTATCGTGGAACGCTGTTTGCGTAAGGCGGGGTTGTGGGAAGAGGTAAAAGATCGTCTGCGTGAATCGGGCACAAGCCTTTCGGGCGGGCAGCAACAGCGGCTCTGCATTGCGCGCACCATTGCGGTGAATCCCGAAGTGATTTTGATGGACGAACCCTGCTCGGCACTCGACCCCATCGCTACCGCAAAAGTGGAGGAATTAATTGCCGAACTGCGGCAACATTTTACCATCGTAATTGTGACGCATTCGATGCAGCAAGCCGCCCGCGTTTCGCAGGAAACCGCCTTTTTCCACTTAGGTAAGGTCGTAGAATTCGGCACGACCGAACAAATCTTTGATCGGGCGAAAGAACAGCAGACACGAGACTATATCGAAGGCCGCTATGGCTGATTTGCTAGTGCAAACCTTAAAGGTTGATTAATTTTAAGATTTGGCACGGCCTTTGCATTGAGAGAGATGATTAACCCCTTAAGGAGTCATCTCATGAGCTTATTTTTTCGCAATACCACTAGCAGCGATCTCGTTCACAAAAGCCTGTGGCGCTTGGCGGAGCAAGAAACCCTGTTTTTGATGGGTCAGAATAAGCTCACTCCCCAAGAAGTCGTGCGTCAATACACAGGCCGCGAGCCCTATAAAGCCGAGCTGGACGACGCGGTGAATGCAATTTATTGCTTCAATTTAAAAGAGGCGAACAAAAATGGGTTTGTGGCTTATTAAGCAAGCAGACAGCAGATAGGTGATACCTATCTGCTAAAACCTATCTGCTAACGGCTAGTTCGCCGCCTTATCCACCATTTTGTTTTTCGCAATCCATGGCATCATGGCGCGGAGTTTTTCGCCCACGGCTTCAATCGGGTGCTTCGCGTGTTTCTCGCGATAGCTTTCCAGCTCGTGCTTGCCTTGGGTGGCGCGGTCTTCCATAAACTGCTTCGCAAATTTGCCTGATTGAATATCGGCCAGCACGCGTTTCATTTCTGCTTTCGTTTCAGCAGTGATAATGCGGGGGCCTGTGACATAATCGCCGTATTCTGCAGTGTTGGAGATAGAATAACGCATATTCGCCATACCGCCTTCATACATCAGATCAACGATGAGCTTGGTTTCGTGCAGGCATTCAAAATAGGCCATTTCAGGCGGATAACCTGCTTCGACCAGCGTTTCAAAACCCGCTTGAATGAGGTGAGTGAGGCCGCCGCAAAGCACCGCTTGTTCGCCGAACAAATCAGTTTCGCATTCGTCTTTAAAGGTGGTTTCGATGATGCCGCCTTTGCCGCCGCCCACACCCGCTGCCCAAGCGAGCGCGATGTCTTTTGCGGTGCCAGAAGCGTCCTGATAAATGGCGATGAGGCAAGGCACGCCGCCGCCTTTTTGATATTCGCTACGCACGGTATGACCAGGGCCTTTGGGGGCAATCATAATCACATCGGTATCCGCCGAAGGCTCGATAAATTTAAAGTGGATGTTGAGGCCGTGAGCAAATGCCAATACGCAACCCTTTTTAAGGTTCGGGGCAATATCGTCACGATAGAGATCGGCTTGGTTTTCGTCAGGCGTTAAAATCATCAGCACGTCTGCCCATTGTGCGGCAAGTGCGGGAGTGGTAACTTCAAAGCCTGCATTTTTAGCTTTCACCGCGCTGGCCGAGCCTTCGCGCAGGGCGATTTTGATATGCTTGCAGCCAGAATCTTTCAAATTAAGCGCATGAGCGTGGCCTTGGCTGCCATAGCCCACAATGGCGATATTTTTGTTTTTGAGTAAACCAAGATTCGCGTCGTTATCGTAATATACCTGCATTGCTTGCTCCTTTTTTCTTTGTATTTGGGCAGTTTTTGTAGCATTTTCTTTGCTTAAATACAAAGGAATTTACCCATGGCACAGCTCACAGGCAAAATCGCGCTCATTACAGGCGCATCACAAGGCATTGGCGCGGCGGTGGCTAAGCGTTTCGCGGCAGAGGGCGCGCAAGTGATTCTGGCGGCGCGCAATGTAGGAAATCTCGAAAAAGTGGATGATGAGATTCGTGCAAGCGGCGGATTACCTGCGGTGCTGGTGCCGCTGGATTTGCGCGATGGCGATAAGATCGACGCACTCGGCGCCAGCATTTTGCAGCGCTTCGGTAAATTAGATATTTTGGTAAGCAATGCAGGAATGCTGGGTGATTTAAGCCCCCTCACCCACCAAGACCCCAAAATGTGGCAGAAGGTAATGGATATTAATCTTACCGCTAACTGGCGGCTGCTCCGCATCATGGATCCCTTGCTGCAACGCAGCGAAGCAGGTCGCGCTATTTTTGTGACCAGTGGTGTAACGCAAGGTTTTTATGCCTATTGGGGAGCCTACACCGTGAGCAAAGCCGCGCTGGAAGCGATGGTCTATACCTATGCAAACGAGGTAAGAAAAACCAAAGTGAAAGCCAATTTGATTGACCCAGGCGCAGTACGCACCGCGATGCGCGCCGCCGCCATGCCTGGCGAAGACCCGCTCATTCTGCCCGCGCCCGAAGAAATTACCGATCGTTTTGTTGAACTTGCGAGCGATTCTTGCCAATATCACGGCGAGAGGTTGCATGCGCAGAGATGATCGAAAATAATCCGCTACCACAGATTCTGGTTCTGCTGGCTGCTGCTGTGATGGCGGTATCGATCTTTCGCACCTTCAAGCTTAGCCCTGTGCTGGGGTATCTAGTCGCGGGGGCGGTGATTGGCCCCTTTGGTTTTAAGGTCATCGAAAATGTGGAAGAAACGGCGCTGATTGCAGAACTCGGCTTAGTGTTTCTACTCTTCGTGATTGGCACCGAACTCTCATTTAACCGCATGATGCGGATGGCGGGGCAAGTGTTTGGCCTTGGTGGCGCACAGGTGTTGATCACAGGTTCGGTGATTGGCGGAATTTGTTACTGGCTGGGGATGAAGATAGAAACGTCGATTCTCATCGGCAGCGCGCTGGCGCTTTCTTCTACCGCGCTGGTGATGCAGACAATTGAGGAAAACCGCAAACAAAGCACGCCTATTGGGCGGCTCTCCCTATCGATATTATTGATGCAGGATTTAGCCGTGGTGCCGCTGCTGGTGCTAGTGCCATTGCTGGGAAATTCGGGCGATAACTTATATGCCGCACTAATTGCGGCAGGCACGAATGCAGCGATTGCGTTTGTGTCGGTATTAGTGGGCGGAAAACTGTTTCTGCGTCCACTTTTTCGGGCGATTGCAATGCTGGATATGCCCGAATTATTCTCGGCCTTCACCTTGCTCGTGGTACTGGGGATTGCATGGGGCTTTCACGCGGCGGGAATCTCGATGGCGCTCGGCGCATTTGTGGCGGGATTACTGGTGGCAGAAACCGAATATAAACATCAGGTAGAAGCGGATATTATGCCCTATAAAGGCTTGCTGCTGGGTCTGTTCTTTATGGTGGTGGGGATGACGATGGATTTCCATCTGCTGCTGCAAAAACCGCTTCTGGTAACGCAATTGGTGTTAGCTTTGATGATGGGAAAAGCGGTGCTGCTCACAGCGATCTGCACCGCCTCCAAAATGCGCTTTCGTACCTCACTTCACACCAGTTTGCTGCTGTCGCAAGGCGGCGAATTTGCCTTCATTCTGTTTGGGATGGGTAAAACCTTCGGGCTGCTAACGGCGGCAGAATCGCAATTATTAGTCGTCGTCGTGGCGGTGTCGATGGCGCTGACTCCGCTGGCTTATTGGTTAGGGGGATTCATCAGCAAAAAGCTTGCAGCAAAAACTCCCACGCCCTCGCAAGACATCGACCCCAGCCTTGTCGAAGCCAGCGAATTATACCGCCACGTGGTTATCATCGGCTATGGTCGCGTAGGGCAAACCGTGGGCAAATTGCTAGCGGCAGAAGGCATTAATTATACGGCGCTGGATACCGACGCGTTTATCGTCACCAAAGCGCGTGAAAAAGGCCGTCCTGTGTATTTCGGCGATGGTACGCGGCGGGAGGTGCTGCAAGCCGTATCGCTCGAACAAGCGCGCGCGGCAGTGGTCACAACCCATGATTTTTACTCTGCGAATAAAGCCGTGGTGGCACTCAAAAACCTCGCGCCAAATGTGCCCGTTATTGCGCGCGGGCAAGATCTGCAACATCTGCAAAAGCTTGAAATGGCTGGGGCGGATGTAGCGATTGCCGAGAAATTTGAAGCCAGCCTGCAACTTGGTGGCGCAGTGATGAAAAAAATGCAAGTGCCCGACCACGAAATCAACCGTATCCTCGACCTCTTCCGTGAGCGCGATTACGCGCTGACGCGCCTAGGCGAAGTCAGCCGCAGCGGGCAGGAAGTCTAGGCTATAAAGTCGCAGGCGTTAGGCGGCTTTTGCTGCGCTCTCAATATCTGCTGGCACGTCCACATTGCGTGTGGCAACATCGCCGTTGATACGCTTGACGAGGCCAGACAATACCTTGCCTGTGCCCATCTCGATGGTTTCGGTCACGCCGAGTTTTACCAATGTTTCCACCGATTCACTCCAACGCACACTGCCTGTCACTTGCTGCACCAGCAGGTCTTTAATTTTTTCCGCATCGCTCACAGGTTGCGCGGTGATATTGGCAATCAGCGGCACAGCGGGAAGGTTTGCCTGCGCTGCATCGAGTGCGGCACGCATTTTATCTGCGGCGGGTTGCATTAAGGGTGAATGAAAGGGTGCGCTCACATTGAGCGGCAATGCGCGTTTTGCGCCTTTGAGCTTCGCCATTTCGCAGGCCATCACCACCGCTTCGGCGCTGCCTGAAATCACAATTTGCCCAGGAGCGTTATAATTCGCCATCACGCAAATACCCTCTTCTACCGAGGCTTCTTTACAGATTTGCTCCAGCACTTCTGCATCCACGCCAATAATCGCCGCCATACCGCCCGTACCCGCAGGGGTCGCTGCTTGCATGGATTCGCCGCGCAAACGGAGTAATTTTGCTGTATCCGCCAGCGAGAAAACTCCCGCCGCGCAGAGCGCGGAATATTCGCCTAGACTATGCCCAGCGACATAAGCAGCGTCACTAATTTTCATGCCCAGCTGTTTTTGCAACACGCGCCACACTGCCATGGACGACGCCATAATCGCTGGTTGCGCGTTAGCGGTGAGGGTTAAATCCGCCTCTGGCCCTTCAAACATCAGCTTGGAGAGATGCTGCCCCAGCGCCTCATCCACTTCCTGAAAAACTTCGCGCGCTTCAACAAATGCGTCAGCCAGAGCCTTGCCCATGCCAACCGCTTGGGAGCCTTGTCCCGGAAAAATAAATGCTTTCATGGGGGGATTTGTGAAGGGTGAATAGCAAATGGTCAAGTGTTTTACGAGGTCAGTAGACCGAGTCAGCCCTGAGCGTGAGCGCAGCGAACAGCCCATGTGAGCGCCAGTAGGCGCGATAGCGGGGCAACTATCAAGAATCTACTTGCATCAACAGTAAATTTCTGTATTTTGCACACCCCAAACAATGAAGCGGCAGCTGTTAGTGCCTGTCCGCCTGCAGGAGAAAAAATATCATGGCAAAAGAAAAAGCCGTTAAAGCGACAAAAGTGATTACCAAAACCGCGTTTTATGAATGCACTTTCATCGTTCGTCAGGATCTGGCGAAGTCAGATGTGGACACTGTAACTGATACTCTCGCCGCGCTGCTCACCAAAAATGGTGGCAAAGTGCTAAAGCGCGAATATTGGGGCTTGCGTCCTTTGGCCTATGAAGTCGCTAAAAATCGTCGCGGGCATTATGTGCTGCTCGGCGTAGAAGCCACTGCAGCCGCAGTCGCGGTAATGACAAACGAAATGCGTATCTCTGAAGATGTTATCCGTAACATGGAAGTGCGCGTAGATAAAATTGACAGTAAACCTTCCGTTATCCTGCAACGCAGCGATGAATCGGAAGCGGCATAATATAGCATAGAAGGAATATCACGATGTCAGCAGCCATGGGTGGACGTAAAACTTTCGTCAAACGTCGCAAATCTTGCCCTCTTTCTGGTCCAAAAGCGCCAGCAGTGGATTATAAAGACGTGCGTATGCTTCAAC
>JBILIE010000194.1:0-3569 GCA_044350115.1 Rickettsiales bacterium | reverse complement strand
GTTGATCCCATGATGGGATGGATTAGCTCTTGTGACACTCTGCGCCAGTTGAAGATGTCTTTTGATTCGCAGGAAGACGCGGTGCGTTATGCGAAAGACAACGAAATAGCCTATGAAATTCGCCAGCCGCATGCGCGCAAACCCAAGGCAAAGTCTTACGCTGCTAATTTTTCGACTGCAAAACGCTCCTTTACCGACATTATTCCCATTATAAAAAGCAGCAATTCATAAGCTTTTTGCCTTTTCCGTCATATTTTCGTAATGTTTCCCCAGTACAATAGCGAAAGAGGGAAATATGAAGAAGTTTACTATTCCATGCGATTTCGGCGGGCAGAAGCATCCATTTGCGATCTATGTCGGCACACCGCGTGACGACCGCCACCCGCTGCAAAATCAGGCGCATTGGCTTTCTTCCGAGCGTGGAGGTAATATTCCTGCCGAAGTGATGGAGAGTTTTCAGAAGCTCCACAATATTTCTAAAGAAAATAACGTATCGTTTGAAGAACTCTGCATGTATGCGCTCGGGCAAGCAGCAGACGAGAAACAGGCTCAAGGTAATTAAGCGCGATGACCCTCAAAAATATTCGTCCCACAGAACATAAAGATTTTGGCAAAAGCTTTGTCTTTGACAAAGAATATGACGAATTAAAAGCTGAATACCGCCACACCTATTGCCAACTTCAGGAATTATACGACGAGAAAAAAATAACCCTCGACTACAATCCTAAAAATTACACCTTTGACAAAGAAACCACTGAATATCTCGATGATTACCCTGGTTATCTCGGCGGCATTTATGAAAAGGGTAATAAACATTACAACGAATTTCAAGTCATCCGCGAGAATATCGCGATGGTGCGCCTTGGCATGTATCAGCAGCTTTTTCCTGAAGGCTACAAATTTAAAGATGATACTGAGAAGGCACACAAACTAGAGATTATCAAGGAAATGGGCGAATGCCTCGGCGCCACCCTCAAGCACGAATCACGTATCCGTTTTTTTACTAATTTATTTAACTTTTCAAAACAGCCACTCGCCGAAAAACGCTTTGGTAAATTTGGCATTGAACATATGGGCGCTGCAGAGATGTATAAACGCGTGCTGAAAAAACAAAATAGAGTCACACTCAATCCCATTCGCTGGCTTCAAGGAAAAGCGCGTTGTTATGATTGGAATCTCCCCCCCATTGATCAAACTGTTTTCTGCCATCATGATATTGAAGAAGCAATTTTTACCGATAGTCACAAAAAAGATATTGGCGTGCAGGCACCCGCAAAACATCTTGCGGCAGAAGCCAAAAATATTTTTGAAACCTGCTTTAATTTAAGCAGTCAGCGACTCAACGTTCACCGCAGACCAGAGGCGCTAAACGATAATGATGCCGAGCAGTCTATTATCCTCGCCCATCGAATTCTGGATAATTGGAAACATATTCAAGCCAGCAGCGATAAACGTAGCATTGACGAAATCGATATAAAACATCGTGACCTCGAAAAAAGTGAGTTGATGGCAGAAATCGCGATCACTTACGACAAAATTATGGCGGATATGTCGGCGCATTCGCCTGAATTCTTGCAGCAAGACATTAACAATGTCTTCTCTAATGCCAAAATCGCAATGGGTAAATTAGGTTACCTCACCTTGCTCCATGCGATTGATGCGGCGGATAAACAAGGTGACGGCAACCTGAAACATGAATTACTGCAAATTGAAGAACACAAAGTACCGGATGCCTATAAACAAGTCACCCCGCGTGAAGAACGCGCATTGATGGAACAAATAGAACAGGCTCTCAAAGCCGCCGAGCAATATCGCGCTCAGAAAATGGCGCGCAGTGCTTCACAACAGGTAGCGGCCACGCTCACACCAGAACAGCTGAGCGCACGCCACACTAAAGAGATTGCTGGGATGCATAATAAGATTTCGAACACTCAAATTAGCGCAGCGAATAGCTGGGCTATCCCTGAGGCAAAAAGAGTGAACGAAGAAATTAAAATCGCACAAGAGCAAAAAGCAATTCAAAATACCACCACCGCGCCACTGGGTGTTAGACAAACAATCTAACGCGCCATTTGATATTTTTGTTGCGAACTCAGCGCAGTGCTTTCAACTTCACTCTTCGCGTCTTTGGCAGAAAGCGCTTTCTCGTACAATCCAGTCTGACGATAATAACGCATCGCACCTTCATGCAGCGGTGCAGAATTTCCGTCTAACACCATATCTACTTTATTGAGTGTTGAAAATACAGGATGCAGCGATTTAAAGGCATCAAAATTATCAAACACTGATTTCACCAGTGCATAGATAGTCTTTGAGTCTTGTTGAGCAGAGGTCACCAGCGTGGCACGCACGCCGAAAGTAGTGATATCTTCAGGACTACCACGATACATTCCCCCAGGTATTTTGACATAACTATAGAAGGGATTGCTTTGCATGAGCTTATCAATCACAGGCCCTGTCACATCAACAAGCTTAGTATCGCATCGGCTGGTCACTTCTTGAATTGCACCATTGGGGTGCCCTGCAGTATAAATAATTGCATCCACCTGATCATTACACAAGGCCGAACCTTGCTGCACCGCCGTTAGCTCAGACATCAATGAAAAATCAGAATGCTTCCAACCATAAGCCTGCATCACCCTTTCCATCGTCGCACGCATGCCAGATCCAATATTGCCAATATTTAGGCGCTTACCTTTGAGATCTTCAAATTTTGTAATTTTAGAGTCTTTTCTTGCCACTACCGTGAATGGCTCGCTATGCAGCGAGAAAACTGCTCGCAAATCACGATTGGGACCCACCGCAGCAAAATCACCAGAACCTTGATAGGCATGAAACTGCCAATCAGACTGAGTAATCCCAGCATCCAGCGTTCCATTTCTGATAGCAGCCAGATTGGTCAGCGATCCATCGGTCGATTCCACCACGCAATGAGGTACTGGCTCCCCTCTTGTGTTTGCATTAAACAAACGGCAAATCGCGCCTCCCGCAGGAAAATAAACGCCCGTTACATTTGCAGTGCCGATAGCAAACATTTCGTCGGACGCATTGGCAGGATAGAGGACACCCAACATCGCTACATTTGACACAAAAGCACAATAAGCCAATATTTTTTTCATCGCCCTACCCTTCCCCAACACATTAATGCTTGGAATATAAAATAAAGTAAGACTCTCGTGGATTTAACGAGGTTTGTCAATCCCGCTCCAAAATATACCCACAGCAACTAGAAACTAGGTTTATAAGCCTTTTCCATATATTCCGCCCAATAGCGTTCCAGACGCTTTAGCGTTTCGTTGCTGGTCAAAAGCTGCGCTTCATCAACATTCGCGGCTGCGAGATCTGTCACATTCTTTTCGTACAGTTCGTCGATCTTACCGCACAGAGCCATCCCTTTTTGAGAGAGTTTCACTTTACTGGAGCGCTTATCATGCGGCGATTGTTCCTGAATAAGATAATCGCTTTCTACCAGTTTTTTGATGTTATAAGAAACATTCGACCCGAGATAATAGCCACGAACCGTCAATTCGCTAATCGTCAATTGGCTATCGTTGATGTTGTACAATAGT
>JBILIE010000193.1:0-3583 GCA_044350115.1 Rickettsiales bacterium | reverse complement strand
TATCAAAATATATTACATGGGAGGCTTACGATTTTCGCTCAGAGAGCTATGTGCCGAAAGACCCACCACAGCGGATCGTGATGGTGATGCTTGATTCCACAAAATACCTACACTTCCCCCCCATTAGAAACATTGCTCACCAGCCCTATTTGCGTGACGACTACACTTTAGTTTGCAAGCGCGGCTATGATGCTCAAAGCGAAATGTATGGAGAATTTGACCCTAAAGCCTTCTCTATCACCGCCAAACCTACAAAAGAAGACGCGGTTTTAGCATTACAGAAATTAGAAACACTTTTAGACGATTTTGGCTTTGCATCGGAAACGGATAAAGCGGCTGCGCTTGCGGCTATGCTGACTGCTGCCGTTAGGCCTAGCTTAGAGGTAGCTCCCATGTTTCATGTGAGAGCACCCATGATTGGATCGGGAAAATCCTTTTTGTGCCAAATCATTACCCTCTTTGCTACCGAGCGCAAAAGTGCGCCTGTTGCTTTTCCTACAGAAGAGGAAGAGTGCAGGAAGCTGCTGTTTTCTGAATTTATGCGCTCCCCTGCCGTCATTGAATTTGACAACCTAACCAGCGACATCAAAGCATATAAAAGCCTTTGCACTGCCTTAACCAATGAGCATTTGAGTGACCGGATTTTGGGCATATCAAAAACGGCCACGGTGAACACCCGAAGCCTGATTCTCTCTAGCGGCAATAATGTTGCACCCATTGATGATATGGTGCGGCGGTGTATTACCATCAACCTTGATACGGGCATCGAAACGCCATTTGCAAGAGTTTTCAAAAATCCGAACTTACTGGAAGACATCCGTACACAGCGCGAAAATTATGTTTCCGCCGCGCTAACTATCATTCTTGCGTGGCTATCATCGGGCGAATCTAAACCAGAGTGCAAATCTTTTGCCACTTATAATCAATGGTCAAATCTCTGCCGTTATCCCTTGTTATGGTTAGGGCAAGCTGACCCTGTAGCTTCTGTCTTCTCGGCATTGAATGAAGACCCAGAGCGCGAAACATTACAGCATTTGTTGCATGAATGGATGCAATGCTTTGACACCCGCCCGATGATGATACGGCAAGCCCTCGACACCTACCATAACCCCTCTGAGGAGTTACTAGAGCTATTCCATGACATTGCAGGAGAAAAGGGCACAATCAACCGTAAAAGACTCGGCCATTACCTAAAACGCCATCAAAAACGTGTGATTGATGGCCTGCGCTTTGTGCGAGCTGCGGGCAATTTTTCATCCACCGCGTGGAAAGTTGAATCGGTTTCATCGGTTTAATAGGTTTCTCTCCCTCCAAAACCAAAAACATGCAGGAGTTATAATAAAAATGGAAAAAGAAACTGAAAAAACAGATAAAAAACAGTCGCACGATAAACCGTGGCAATTTCCTGCTGGCGAATCTGGCAACCCGAGCGGTAGACCCAAAGGCTCCCGCAACCGCGCTACTATCGCCATGCAGTCACTGCTGGAGGGCGAAGGCGAAAAGCTAACCCGTAAAGCTGTGGAGCTTGCCCTTGCGGGTGATACCACCGCCCTGCGCTTGTGTATGGAGCGCATCATGCCATCGCGTAAAGACAACCCTATTTCACTTGAGTTACCCATGCCCCTAGATCAACACGACATCGCACAGATTATGGCTTTTATTCTCGCTGCAACGTTGGCGGGAGAGATAACACCCAGCGAAGGGCAATCACTCTCTGCGCTGGCCGAAAACTACCGCAAGGCGAAAGAAACTACCGAACTGGAGCAACGCATCGCCGCGCTGGAAGGGGTGAAACATGGCTAGAATTAGAGAGCGCATCACACGGCTGGAAGTGCAACAACAGGCCATCACCACGCCACCCGAAAACGAAACGCCGATGCAGCACTATCTGCGCCTGATAAATGAACCTTGCGCGGCTCCTGCTCCTTCAAACCCTCGCCACACGGCCAGCTATACGCCAGAGGAAGCCTATCAAATGATGATTGGAAGGTAGGGCATGGCTAGACTGATACAACGCCTACAACGGCTAGAGAAGCAAGGCAGCGTTCGAGCAATCCCACCACTTACGGCAGAAGAAATTGCTTTTTTTGACCTCTGCGACGATTGGATCAAAAACAAGGTGGAGCCTGATTTAACCACGCTCACAGACTGGCAGCGATCCTTCTATGCAATCGCGTTAGACATAGAAAGCAGATATAGATGAAACCCCTACAACGCCGCCTCTCTGCGCTGGAGCGCAAAGCCCTTCCCGATGCAGAGCGCAACCGCCAGCTTGCCCTGCTGGGGGTGGAGGGAGTGGATTATAGCAACATGATAGCCTCACCCCTCACGCATGAAGAATGGATCGACCGATTGGATTAACACCATGAAAACCCTACACCGCCGCGTCACCAAACTGGAAAATACCATCACGCCGAAACATAAGCGCGTCCGCCTTATCTTCGGCGATCAGAATGAGAGTGAGGCAGACGCAACCAAGCGTTACAATGCCGAAAACCCAACCGACCCCATTTTGCCCGATGATGACGTGATTATGATTGTGCGGGTAATTAGCTCAGGCCGAAAGTAAGGCTTCGCACTCTATGCGCTGGCGATCAAAATCATGCGCTGCACAGTTTTTGAAGATATTGAGAATCTCTTTATCCGCCATTCTGAACGCATCCGCAAAGGTGGTTTTATCATCAGCCAGCTTGAACAGCCCTTGATTATCAAACGCTATCACCCATGCCCCCGCGTTTTGTAGTTCTGCAAGCGCATCGGTAGCGTTGGTTTTTCGCAATTTTCCTTCAAAATTGAAAGGAAGCACCGCAATGCACAGCACCTTTTTTCCTGCCTCTATTGCGTTACGCGCAAAAATGCTGGTTACGCCTGTGCCTGTGCCGCCCCCTAGCCCTGCCAGAAAAACAATAGTTTCGAAGGGCGCAACCCGTTGCAGGAAATCCGCCGAAAAATGCTCACCTGTTTTCTTGCCTAACTCCACCGAACCATTCAACCCTTTGGCAGGAGTGATGCCCTGCGCGATGAGTGATAGGGTTTCATCCGCCAGCGAATACTCCATTATATCCGCCGCCGTGCTGGCAATCATTGTGTGATACGGCATTTCGCTGGAATCAATAAAGGTATTCACCTGATTGCTGCCGCAACTGCCCACGCCCACCACAATCACATTTGATTTATCCATCGCCGCCCCCTTATGAGTTCACAATTTAGCCCTTCTGTGGGTTTTGGCTATGGAATAGTGGCACGATTGCATTTAGGGGCTAAAAAAAGCTATTAACTATGGATAACAATCAACTATAACCGATGGCAATTCATATCACTCTGAATTTATTGCTTAAATAAAATAAGAGATAACAACACAGTTTCATTGATGAGCCATAACGAAGCGACTGCTAGAATTAAGATCAACAAGCTGCTTGAGCAAGCGGGATGGTGGTTGCTTGATTGTGAGGAAGGCGAAGCCAATGTTTTGCTGGAGAATAAGGCAAAACTAACCAGAAAAACACTGGACGATTTTGGCGCAGATTTTGAAAATAGCACAAATGGATTTATTGATTTTCTATTAGTGAGCAAAGAAGGCAAA